>JAVKTQ010000002.1:300000-472842 GCA_031460455.1 Sporomusaceae bacterium | reverse complement strand
ATGTCATCAACACGCTGTTCGAACAGAAACAACAGTAACCCGTCGCCACAAACATGCAAATTTCAAACGCCACTTTCATGCAAAATCAAATCGGCATTGACATCTGCTACGGTCATTCCACCGTGCAAGTATTTCGTCGGTATAGATATCGGTTATAAGAACCACGAAGCAGCCGTGATACCCCTAGAGGCCTTTGCGAGTAAAACACAGTCATGGAAGCGAGTGAAAACATTCAAATTTAGTTCTGATGGCCATGGTATCTGTGTCCTGTTAGAGGCGCTAACCCGAAATTCACTTAATCCACGCGACTTTTGCATTTTAATGGAGCCGGCGAGTGTTTACTACGATTTCGGTTTAAGAACAGCGATAGAACAGGCAGGTTATAGTATTTTCACGGTCCCTGGCAGAGCCGTCAAAGATTTTCGGGAAAGAGATTTGGGTATCTCTGAGAAAAGCGACCGTATTGACAGCAAAGTAATCGCTTATTTAGGTTATCAAAAGACGTTAACCCCATCCATACACGGCATAAGAATCGATAGGTCTTTAACACTGATGAAAAACCCATTCAAAATCTTGGCGTACGAAAGACTTTCAATTCAAAGACAACTCAACCGGAGAAAGAGTCAGCTTCAACTGATTTTAAACATTAGTCACCCAGAAATCAAAAGCATATTCCCTTCTAGGCTTACTAGAATAGCAATAAGGCGCATGATAACAAAGTATCCGACCGGTAACCAGATAGCGGCCACATCTGTTGAAACCCTACAACAGGAGCTTCTTGAATGTGGTATCAGGCGTTATTCATTACAGAAAGCTACCGAGTGGAAGGGTTTGCTTCAGAGTAGCATCCCCCTAGAAATACCCTATCTATTAGATTATCAGAGATTTATTATCGAGGACGTTGACCATATGGAGGCAATGATTGAACAAGTCGACGCTGAAATCAAGAAAATGGTTGACGAACATCCGTATAAGGAAATTCTTTGGTCACTACCAGTCATGGGTTATCCTTGGGCATGTATGTTGATTGGTGTAATCGGGGATGTAACTAGGTTCCCTACATATAAACAGTTCAAAAAATACATGGGGTTTACTCCCGAAAACAAGGCATCGGGCACGTCGCTGAAAAAGACGCGTCTTTCCTTGAGTGGGGTAAGGCCGGTTCGCCGCGTGCTATTCTTTATGTCCCTTGTACTTTTGGCACCTAAAACTAAACAAAATCCGTTCAAACTCTTCTATAATCGGTTACTAGGTCGAAATATGCCAAGAAAGAAAGCGATTGGTCACGTTGCCGGAAAATTAGCGCAGGTTATTTATGGATGCCTAAAGTATAATCGACTTTACGACCCTGCTATCCATTTGCGGGCAATGGAGGCAAGTTCTCAAAAGTAATAGCGATAGCAGGAGTGTCGAGGGAATCATCGAACAAGTTTGTGATACGCTACGTGCAAATGATATTCTCGGAGTTGGCTATATGAAATCAACTGGTATTGTTAGAAAGATGGATGCGCTCGGACGCATAGTAATCCCCGTTGAATTAAGACAAAAATTAAACCTGTCACAAAATGACCTCGTCGAATTAAGGGAAGTCGATGGCAAAGTAGTTCTATCAAAACATTCGTCTTCCGAGTGCATCTTCTGTAATAGCAGCCATAATCTTTCTTATTTCAAAGGCCAGTCAATTTGTCGCAAATGCTTAATAGCAGCTCAAAATACGGTGGACTCTTAGTCGCTTTTTCGTGATAAAAACTTTTCTAAGAGGTTTGTCTACGAACTAGAAAGACAACCTTAGAGAAATTTCCAAAAAATAAGCCCCGACTCCTTGCGCATATGAACAAATGGACTGCCACAAGGCAGCCCATTTTCAATTCTTAAAGTGATTACCCTGACTTAACGTTGGGTTAATTTGATATAATTATGCGGTAGTTTTCCCTAAAATAATATTCCAAAGTGCAGTATCGCCGTAGTATCCCCAATGTTTACCAAGTAACTTTGTATTAATATTATCAAATAGGTGATATTTTTCAATAAGCGGTCTAAACTTATCGTACCCTTCCCCAACCATGCAATTATAAAAAAGAAGAACTAGTTCGTATGATGATAATTGAGCCCTTAATAGCCTAACATAGTCATATTTTTCTTCAGGCGACAAAACGGAATTAGGTGTTTCATCGACAAACTTTACAATATGATATAGATTCCTAAAGTAGTGACCTATAAATCGCTGATGCTCCGAAAAAAAGCTAGTCCAAGCATCTACAATATAACGCATATCTGTTTGCTGATTAGGTTGTTGCCCTCCGCCAGCATTAATTATACCATTATATAATTGGGTAAATCTTATTGAAGCTTGTTCATAATAACTACGGCCATTATAGTTAATTAATGGAGCGTCGATACTGCCATTAGCAGGCAAAGCATAATAAGTCCCGTTTACAATTTCATGGTGAAATGATAATAGTTGAAAGTAGCTACCCTCAAACCTTTGTCTAGCTAATGTTGTGTTTTGTTGAATAAATTGTTCACGAGTAGAACTAAGTTCTTGGCGCGTTAATCCTAATTCTTCGGTTTGAGTTTTAAAAGCTAAAAACAGAATTATAAAGCTAGCTAATGTAAAAAAAGGTATTGTTACTCCGCCAATCCAGTCTGATACCTGGCCTAGTTTTCCAATCTGCTCGATGGTTAGCGGCCAAGGACCATTATAATTCCATCTACTATAGAA
The DNA here is from genome assembly GCA_031460455.1 of Sporomusaceae bacterium. NCBI lineage: Bacteria > Bacillati > Bacillota > Negativicutes > Selenomonadales > Sporomusaceae > Sporomusaceae bacterium. Next base: position 470,120 of record JAVKTQ010000002.1, on the reverse strand, counting down.
TGTGTTGAAAGTAATAAATGGACTGACAAAACCAGCTAAAACTATCAAAAAGGCAATTCCCTGCCAGCTTAATGCCTTCTTTAACATATTTCCCTAGGCCCCTTTCTTCATTTACTTGTGTCTTCTATTATAATATACTTCCCAATAATTAGGTAAAAACTATTTGAGTCACCTGCAGGCCACCCGCAATGGATAAAAGGGTTACTCCCCACGAAGCAGTAAAGCTTGATATGACCTTTCAATTAGAGCATAAAATTAAAGCATATAATGTCACGAACGACATTATATGCTTTAATTGACATACGCGGGTTTTCGGCTTTTCCGAATTTGCATGGTGGAGGCGAGGGGAGTCGAACCCCTGTCCAAAGGCATCGCTGCACAGGCTTCTCCGAGCGCAGTCTATGGTTTAGATTTCGCCCCGTCGCCGCCCACAGACAGGCTGCTCAGGCGCTATCTCGATAAAGTTTCCCAGTCGGCCCTCCGAGAATTGGGCTTTAGGTATCCCGTTAAGTGACGCCCTATCCTAGGCCACGGGACGAGCGTAGGTAGGACGTTAGCATTAAGCTGCTAAAGCGTATTCTTCGTTGGCAGTTAACTTTGTCCCACCGTATTGACGGGCAGATGGAACCCCGGCTCGCTACCTGTACCACAACTACCCCTGTCGAAACCAGTACGCCCCCGAATTATCTCCGGGCGTTCATGGATAAACGCCAGCCAACGGAATATGCTTCTGTCATATCATTATAACATAAAAACGATTCTCCGTCCAATCAGCACTTCTGCCTATCGCGAAACTCCCTGTCCATCTCCCGCTTCGCATCCCGCTCGGCGATATCCTGGCGTTTGTCGTACGTATGCTTGCCGCTCGCCAGCCCCAGCTCCAGCTTCGCCTTGCCGCGGGTGAAATAAAGCTTCAGCGGCACCAGCGTATACCCCTTCTCCTTCGTCTTGCCGATCAGCTTGTTGATCTCCACACGGTGCATCAGCAGCTTGCGCGTCCTTAAGGGCTCATGGTTGAACCGGTTGCCCTGATCGTACGGGCTGATATGCATATTGTGCAGCATCAGCTCCCCGTTGTCCACCCTTGCATAGCTGTCCTTCAGGTTCGCCCGGCCCGCCCGCAGAGACTTAACCTCCGTCCCGGTCAGCACCAGGCCGGCCTCGTACGTCTCATGGATATGATAATCGTGCCGCGCCTTGCGGTTCTCCGACACTATCTTGATACCCTCGGCCACCGGTTTCACCCCGCTTTCCCGTGCACGATATATTATAGCAATTCGGCGCCGTAAACACAACCGGCTTACGCAAAACAAGCGGCCCGGAGCTCAGCCCCGGGCCACCCTCTACCCCTTATTACCGGCCATGAACGTGTGACAGTTCGTCTCCGCCGTATACCCTGCGGTATAGCCGCCGCCGTCCACATTCACCTCGATCGCATCTGCCGTGCATTTGCGGTCCTCCCAAAACTTACAGTTCCTCACCGTGCACATAACATCCCGTGCCATGCCCTCACCTCCTGCCGCTATTATGCTCCCCCGCCGCATCGCTATACGCCTTTCCTGCCCAAAAAAGGGCCGCCGCCGGTTACCCGGCGGCGGCCCTTTTCCGCAACCACATACTCATAAAAGATTGCCGGCGGCATCGAAAGGCAGCCCGTACGGCTCGCCTGTGGCAGCCATGCACCGGCTCCCCGCCACCTCGGCCAGCAGGCTCTCCGCCACCTCGATCTCATCCAGCGCCACCGTGTTTCTGATCCTCACCAGGCGCACCGCGCCCTTGTCGGCGATATTGCACGTCTTGATCGCCGCCTGGATCGCCTGGCGGTCATTTCCCAGCACCATCGGGATCTTCACGCTCGCTGGCGCCGTTGTCGTCAGCGAATTCGGATACGTATTCGCGAAATCAAACTTGTCGAAAACCCGCCGGGTCGTGAAATCGGCCAGCCCCAGCCCGTTGGCGTTCCCTTTCGTGCGCGCCGTCAGGTCCAGCACCGCCACCCGCGCGATGCGCGGGCCGCCGCTGATATTCGGCGTATGATAACGCCCCACCACGTTGGTATCGAACCCCGTGCCGCTGATATCCTTGCCGATCTCGTCGATCACCAGCACATCCAGGCTGTCGAAAAACAGGCGGGGGCAAAGCCGCCACGCCTCTTCTAAGAGCGCCGGCTCCTCGGCCATTATCTCGCTTGCGGCCAGCACAGCCAGCCGGCTCGTCTCGTGATAGGCGTTCTCGATAATCGCCACCCCGGCGATGACATTGGCTCCGGCCAAAGTCACCGCCGCCATCTCCCGGATATTCTCCGCCATCATGCCGGCGCCCATATCGTGGCAGGTATCCGCCCCCCGCTGTTTGCCCAGCCCGATCACGAGCATCTTCGCCAGGCCGCTCTCGTACGGGCCGCGAAACGCCACATGGGGCTTGATGCGGTTAACGACGATTATCCCGTCCGCCTCATAGGCATACCTGTCCAGATAAACGGGCAGCCCTGCCGCCGTGCGCCCGACCTCCACCGTCTCCATCGTCGCCCTGATCGGCGCCCCCACCGCATCCTCGGTAATACCCATCCCGGCCAGCATACTTCGCTGCCCCTCGGCCGTAGCGCCGCCGTGGCTGCCCATCGCCGGCACCAAAAAAGCCTCGCCGCCGGCCTCCCTGACGGCATTCGCCAGCGTCCTCAGCATCGCGGGCAGCGCCGTTATCCCCCGGCTGCCCGCGGTAATAGCGATCTTCTGGCCGCGCTTCACGCCCGCCAGCGTCCCCTTTGCTTTCAGTTGGGCCGCCAACTCGGCGATAGCGTCCTTAAGCTGCGGCCGTTCGAACGATTGCCGCACCCGCACCACGCGGGGTATAGCTACGCCGTCCAACAGCCTGTCAACTGCATTCATCAAACTTCCTCCCCCGGCAAAACTCACGCCTTACGCACCGGCGCCTTATCTATATCCATACTGCCGACGCCCAATTCCGCCGCTATGCGGATATAATCGACCTCCGCCGGTTTCAGCCCGAACAGCGTCGCCCCATAAGCGTCCACCGCCACCGGATCGGTGCCGAAAACCAGTTGATTGTACTCGCGGATCGGCCCCGGCCCCATCGGCCCGTTGTCGGTTATGCCGCGCAGCGCGTCCAGGATGGTCAGGTGCGGCTTCTTGAACGCCGCCGTCTCCGCGATGCAGCGGTGCAGATCGGTGCGGTGGAAATAACCCCGGTCCCACACCAGCCCCATCAGATTCTTCATCCCCAGCGTCAGGCGCGTACCGTTATGATGCTTCAAGATCGGCATATTGATAAACACGTCGGCCTCCAGCACATCCTTGCTGTACTCGGCCGCCGCCAGCACCTGGCCGCCGATCTGCACCGGTTTAAAATACTTATCGCGGCCGCTGTTGAGCGTATAAATCTGCCCGCCGGCCGCCGCCACCGCCGTCTTCATCCCCGTTTTCTCCAGGCATATCGTCGGATTGGTGAACGGGTGGTCGATAACCTTCACCGTCTTGGCCCCGGCCGCCAGGCACGAGCGCACCAACGCCCCCACCAGCACGATATTCGTCGTGGCCGCCTCCTCCGGCGCGCGCGGCACGCTGAAATTCGGCTTCAGCACCACCGTCGCCCCCGGCTTCACCAACGCCCCGATGCCGCCGAGAGCCGCCAGACCCCGCGCCAGCATCTCGGCCGGGTCGGCGCCCTCGGCCACCACCAGCTCGCCGCCGCCCGCAGGCGCGCCAACCGTAGTGGCCGGCGTCCTGCCTGCGCCCACATCGGCGCGGGGCGCCGGTTTGGCCGGCGCCGGCGCACAGCCGGGCAGCAGCGTTGCCCCCAGCCCGGCCAGCGCCGCCATTCTCAGGAAATCCCTGCGATCCATCCTCTTCTCTCCCTGTCGGTTTCTCTCATATTTCCGGGAAATAACGCAAATCATCCCAAATGTCAGAGCAATGTCAGCGTTTATGTCAGAGTTTTGCCAGATTCTGTCCGTCTTTTGCCAGAGCCCCTAGGCCGCTTGCGTTTCGTGCCCGGCGGCCGCTTCTTAGCCGCCTCGCCGGCGGGCTTAGCGCCTCCCGCCCCGGCGGCGGCAGGCTTCTTGCCGCCCTCCTTGGCCGGCTTGCCCGGCCTGGCCGGCCCGCTCTTCGCCTGTTTGCCCTTATCGCCGTCCTTGGGCTTGCGCCCCTGGCCGCCGCCCTTGCCCCGGTGGTTCTTGGGCCCGCGGGCCGCGGCGTCGCCGGCCAGCACGAAATCGATCGTCCGTTCCGCCGGGTTGACCTTCACCAGCGTCACCTTCGCCGCGTCGCCCAGCCGGTAAACCTTGCCGGTCCGCTGGCCAATGAGCGAGTAGCGGTCCTCGTCGTAGCGGTAGTAATCGTCATCCATGCTCGACACATGGACAAGCCCCTCGATGCCGTTCTCCAGCTCGACGAACAGGCCGAAAGCAGTCACGCCGCTGATCGCCCCGGCGAACTCGTCGCCGACGAACTGCGCCATATACTCGACCTTCTTGAGGTCGACCGTATCCCGTTCCGCCTCCGCCGCCGCCCGTTCACGCTGCGACGAGTGGAGGGATATCTCCGGCAGGACGGCGGCCAGCTTCTGGCGGCGCTTGGCGGAGATATCGCCGGACTTGAACGTCTCGCGCAGGATGCGGTGAACGATGAGATCGGGATAACGCCGGATCGGCGAAGTGAAATGAGTGTAATACGAAGCCGCCAGGCCGAAATGGCCGAGGTTCTCCGCCTCGTAGCGCGCCTGCTTCAGCGACCTGAGCATCACCGTGCTTATCAGCCGCTCCTCCGGCCGGCCGGCCACCCGGCCCAGCACCTTCTGCAGCGCCTTGGGGCGGATGTCGTCCGGCTTGGAAAGCGCCTGGCCGAAGTTGTGGAGCAGGTTGTTGAGCTTGGCCATCTTCTCCGGGTCGGGTTCCTCATGGACGCGGAAAACAAACGGCACGCCCAGCTTGTCCATATGCTCGGCCACCGTCTCGTTGGCCGCCAGCATAAACTCCTCGACGATCGACTCCGCGATGCTGCGGACCCGCTTCTCCACGGCCACCGGCCGCCCCTGCTCGTCCAGCTTAACCTTCAGCTCAGGGAAATCGAAGTCGATAGCGCCGCGGTTTAGCCGCCGCTGGCGAAGGATGTGGCACAGGCGCTCCATCTCGGCCAGTTGGCCGAGGAGCGGCCGGTACTGTTCCTTCAGTTCCCCGTCGTCCTCGGCGAGGATGCGGCGGACGATGTTATAGGAAAGCCGGGTGTGAACGCGGATGACGCTCGGGAAAAGCTCATAGCTCACCACCCGTCCGCGCGGGTCGATCTCCATATGCGCCGACATCGCCAGCCGGTCGACGCCCGCGTTTAAAGAACAAATGCCGTTCGAGAGGCGATGGGGCAGCATCGGCAGCACGCGGTCGACGAGATAGACGCTCGTCCCGCGCTCCCTGGCCTCGTCATCGAGCGGGCTATTCTCTTTCACATAATAGCTGACATCGGCGATATGCACGCCGAGCAGATAATGGCCGTTCTGGCGCCGCTCTACATACACGGCGTCGTCGAGATCCTTGGCGTCCTCGGCATCGATAGTGACCACCGGCAGCGCGCGCAGATCGCGACGCCCCTTCGTCTCCTCCTCGCCCACCGTCTCGCGGCAACGGGCGGCGGCGGCCTCCACCTCGGGAGGAAAAGCGGTCGAAAGGTTGTGCTTCTTGATGATAGCGAGAATCTCGATGCCCGGGTCGCCCTTGCAGCCCAGCACCTCCGTCACGCGGCCCTCGGCGCTCCGTTTGCCCTCCGGCCATCTGGTGATCTCCACGACCACCTTGCAGCCGTTCTCAGCCTCGCCCCATTCGTCCCGCGGCACGAAAACATCCTGACGGAGGCGGGCGTCGTCCGGCGTCACGAACGCATAGTGGCGGCTGGCCTCGAACGTGCCGACGATCCTGACGTTGGCCCGTTTGACCACCCGGATTATCTCCCCCTCGCGGGCCTTGCCGCCCGGCCGCTGGCCGTGCACCCGCGCCACCACCCGGTCGCGGTTCATTGCGCCGGCCATCGCGTCGGGGGGTATATACACATCGGCCTCGTCGGGGCTGTCGGGGATGACGAAGCCAAAGCCCTTCTCGCTGGCCGACAGCATCCCCACCACCAGGTTCATGTGTTCGGGCACGCCGTACTTGCCGAACCTGGTCTTGATAACCTCGGCGTCCTCTTCCATTTGCGCCAGCAGCGGCCAGAAATCGGCCAGCTCCTTCGCCTTCAGGCCAAGGCCGGCGGCCAGATCGTCCGGCGCCAGCGGCCTGTACGCCTCCTCGCGCATAAAAGCGAGGATTCTATCTTTGAGCGTCATCGGTTCACTTCCTCATAACCATCACGGTGGCCTTGCCCTCGGCGGTGACGGTGCCGTCCTCCAGCGCTACCGTGCCGGCCGTTTCGTATATCCTGCCCCGCTTGCTCGCGATCCATCCCGTCACGGTCAGCTCCTTGCCCACCGGGGTCGGCTGGCGGTATCTTATCTCCAGGCGGGCGGTCACAGTATTTTCGCCCTTGGCGTACGGGTAGCGGGCCATGATCTCGTCCAGCAGCGTGCTAACGATGCCGCCGTGAACGATGCCGTCGTAACCCTGGTGTTCAGGGCCGGCGGTAAAACGGGCCACATACTTGTCCCCCTCCTCGCTGAACCTCAGCTTCAGGCCGATGGGGTTATTGGGCCCGCAGGCAAAGCACCATGTATTGCGTTCGTCTTCCATTAGTTTGTCTCCCTTCAGTCGTCAATTGATCTTGCTGTCAGAAAGCTGTCTATATAGCGGAAAAGCCGCTCGTGCTCAACATCGATGGTCGCCACGTGACCCGACCGTTCCAGCCAGATTATCTTCTTGTCCCGGCTGCCGAGGCGGTTGTGGATATGGACGACGCTCTCCGGCCGCACCGTCCGGTCATGCCGCGACTGCACAAGCAGGGCCGGCCGGTTGACGAGCGGCAGCAGTCTGTCCACATGCTTTACCAGTTCCAGCAGGCTGACCACGCAGGTCAGCGGCATATAGTCGTAGGAAACGTTATAGCGCTCGTTGACCGTCAGCCGGCGCTTCTCCTGGCGCTGAAAATTGCGGAACAGACGGAAGAACGGCAGCAGCTTTACGCGCTTGTCAAGCAAGTATATCGGTGCGTTCACGACTGCGATCCTGTCGATAGGATGCTCGGCCGCCAGTTTAAGGGCCAGCAGCCCTCCCATCGACAAGCCGACGACTGATACCTCCCGGCACAGGCCCCGCAGCAGATGGTAGCCGTCCTCCACATCGCCGTACCAATGGGGCCACCTGGTGCCCGCCATCTCCGCCGGGCTGCTGCCGTGCCCGGCCAGGCGCGGCCCCAGGACGGTGTAACCTCTGCCGTGCAGGTACTCGCCCAAGAGGCGCATCTCGGCCGGCGCGCCGGTAAACCCGTGGATAAGCAGCACACCCCGGTCGCCCCCCGGCAGGAGGAACGGCTCGGCCCCGCGCATAATCGCCACCAGGCATCCCTCCATTGTCCTTGGTAACATTTATTATACCATTTTCAGGCATGGCCAGGCAAAGCGGGGAGATTCGACCATGGCTCTTACAAAATATGGCTGCCCCAGCACCGCATGGGTTATAATAAACATAGTAATCAGGCAGGAGCGTGATAAAAATGGCTGACAAGATCAACCCCGTGATCTGGTTCGAAATTCCCGTGACCGATATGCCGCGCGGCCAAGCCTTTTACGAGGCGGTCTTCGGCTTTAAGCTCGAAGTCGTCGACTCAGGCGAGCGGCAGATGGCCATGTTCCCGATGGAGATGAACACAATCGGCGCCGGCGGCGCGCTCGTGAAGGGTAAGGAGAACGTGCCGTCCCATACCGGCACAATCGTCTACTTCGCCGTACCCGACATCACCGCCACCCTGACCAAAATCGCCGCCCACAACGGCAAAACGCTCGTCCCCAAGACCGATATCGGGCAATACGGCTTCTTCGGGCTCTTCGAAGACAGCGAAGGCAACTGCATCGGCCTGCACTCGATGTAGCAAGTACAAACAAAAACGACACCGGCCTCAAGGCCGGTGTCGTTCGTCATTTCTAAAAGAAGAGCAGGGGCGCGATGATCAGCGATATCGTCCCCGCCACCTTGATGAGCGGGTTCATCGCCGGGCCGGAGGTGTCCTTGAACGGGTCGCCGACCGTGTCGCCGATGACGGCCGCCGCGTGGGCGGGAGTGCCCTTGCCGCCGTGCTGGCCGCCTTCGATGAATTTCTTGGCGTTGTCCCAGGCGCCGCCCGCGTTGGACATGAAGATGGCGAGCAGCACACCGGCGGCGGTGACGCCGGCCAGGAAGCCGGCGAGCGCCTTGGCGCCCATCGCGAAGCCGACGAGCAGCGGCGCCCCTACGGCGAACACGCCGGGGAGGACCATCTCGCGGATGGCGGCCTGGGTGCTGATATCGACGCAGCGGGCGTAATCGGGGCGGCCGGTGCCTTCCATGATGCCGGGGATATCGCGGAACTGGCGGCGGACCTCGCCGATCATCTCGAACGCGGCCTTGCCGACCGCCTCCATGGTGAAAGCGCACACCAGAAACGGCAGGGCGGCGCCGAGGAAGATGCCGATGATGACGCCAGGCTCGGTGAGGTTGACGACCAGGTGTCCCCCCACCAGCAGGCCGCCGAGTTTCGGGTTCTTGGCCACCTCTTCGCCGAAGGCGGTGAAGAGAGCCAGGGCGGTCAGAGCCGCCGAGCCGATGGCGAAGCCTTTGGCGATCGCCGCCGTGGTGTTGCCGACCGCGTCGAGCCTGTCGGTAGTTTTACGGACTTCCTTGGGCATATCGGCCATTTCGGCGATGCCCCCCGCATTATCGGCGACCGGGCCGAACGAGTCGACCGCCACCACCATCCCGGCGGTGCAGAGCATGCCCATGGCTGCCATCGCGATACCGTAGATGCCGGCATATGTAAAGGCAACATAGGTGGCAACCGCAAAGACGATCATCGGCAGCGCGGTGCTCTTGAGGCCGGTGGCCACGCCGGAGATGATGTTGGTGGCCGCGCCGGTCCGCGAGGAATCGGCGATATCGCGGGTCGGGAAGTGGGCGTGAGAGGTATAGTACTCGGTGATCAGGCCGACGAGGACATTGACGACCAGGCCGGCGACGATAGCGATGAAGATGCCGAACCCTTTTTCCGCGCCGAAGGTGGCGATAGCCATGAAGTAGGCGATGACCGCGGTGATGATGTTTGTGCCCCACAGGCCGCGGTTGAGGGCCGCCTGCGGGCTGCCGTTCTCGCCGGTGCGCACCAGGAATGTGCTGGCGATGGCGGCGGCGATGCCGGCGGCGCCGAGCAGCAGCGGGAAGATGACGCCGTTGACGCCGAAAAGGGTATTGCCGATCAGCATGGCGGCGATGGCGGTGGCGCCGTAGGATTCGAACAGGTCGGCGCCCATGCCGGCGGTGTCGCCGACATTGTCGCCGACGTTGTCGGCGATGACGGCCGGATTGCGGGGATCGTCCTCAGGGATGCCGGCCTCCACTTTGCCGACCAGGTCGGCGCCGACATCGGCAGCCTTGGTGAAGATGCCGCCGCCGATGCGGGCGAAGAACGCGATGGCGCTGGCGCCGAAGGCAAAGCTGTTGATGACGACGGGATCGCGGAAAACGATATAGAGCAGCGAAACGCCGAGCAGGCCCAGACCGGCCACCGACATCCCCATTACCGCCCCGGCCCGGAACGACACGCTCAGCGCCTTGTTCAGGCTGTGGCGGGCGGCCTCGGTGGTGCGGGCGTTGGATTTGGTGGTCGATGTCATGCCGACATAGCCGGCGATGGCCGAGCATACGGCCCCGACAAGGAAGGATAATGCCAGTTGATAGCTGCCGAAGTAGTAAAGAACAACGAAAACAATGGCGGTAAACGGCACAAGGGTGCGGTACTGACGGTTGAGAAACGCCATCGCCCCTTCGAAGATGGCCTGGGAGATATCCTGCATTTTTTGGTTTCCCGGGCTCTCTCTCAGCACGCTGACCATCAGGTAGGCGGCGAAAAGCAGAGCGACAAGACCGGCGATTGGTGCGATATACAGCAGTTCCAGAAAAAGACCCCCTTCCAAAATCGGCTAGAATATGGACTTTCTTTATCTTACCGGAAGGATTAATAAGGTGCAACGTATAAATTACAATCAAAACAATAATATAAATCTTATAAGCAGGTGAAGGCATGACCTTTCAGCAACTGCAGACCTTCTGCCTGGTCGTCGAGCAGAACTCGTTCGTGCGGGCCGCCGAATGCCTCTACATGGCCCAGTCGTCGGTCAGCCAGCAGATCGCCGCACTGGAGCGCCACTTCGGGGTGGCGCTGTTCACCAGGGCCGGCAAGCGCTGCTCCGTGACCCCCGAAGGCCGGGTGCTTTATAAGACTGCCAAGGATATAATCGGCACCCTCGGCGAGCTTCCCGCCAGAATCAAAGAAGTCAACAGCCTCGGCAAAGGCCGGCTGAGGCTCGGCGCCTCGTCGACCGTCAGCACCTACCTGCTCCCTTCCCTCCTGCGCCGCTATAAGGACCGTTACCCCCACATCGACCTGTCGGTCAAGACCGACTACGGCTACAAAATAATCGACGCCGTGCGCTCCGACGATATCGACCTGGGGCTCGTCGGCCACAACCTCAACTGGCTGGCCGATCATGCCCTGAAATCCCGCCCGGTGTCCCGCGACCACCTATCGCTCATCGTCTGGCCGGGCCACGAATGGTGCGGCCGCAGCCTCGTCGAGCCGCGGGATTTGACGCGCGGCCAGGTCTTCATCCACAGTCGGCCCGATTCGGGCATGCGGTCGGTTGTCGACAAATTCATCCACCAGGAAAACCTCGTCTTCGAAACAGTGATCGAGATGGCTAACCACGAGTCGATCAAGCTGGCGGTCGAGGAAAGAATCGGCATAGCCCTGATCAGTTCGGTGGCCATCCGCCACGAACTTTCGACCGGGCGTCTGGCGGAAGTGCCGCTCAACCGGCTGAACACCATCGACAGGCGCTTCCTGCTCATCTCGCGGGCCGGCCAGGATTATAACGTTGCGGAGAAAGCGTTCGTCGACCTGCTGGAAGGCTACGACAGCCAGTAAAAATGCAACCTGCCGCCGGCGCGACGCCGGCGGCAGGTTGCATTCACGGAGCTTGTCAGCCTTTTCCCTTCTGCTTCTCGCCCGGAGCGGCGGCGAAATCCGCCGGTTCGCGGTCGAGATTGCCGTTCCAGAGGTATTCGCGGGTCTCGGACACGAGCACGCCGCTCAGCATCAGGAGACAGACGAGGTTGGGGATGGCCATCAGGCCGTTGGCGGCGTCGGCGAAATTCCACACCGCCGGCAAGCTGGCGATCGAGCCGAGGAACACCGCCACCACCCACAGGTAGCGGTACGGTTTAATAACTTTTTTGCCGAACAAATACTCGGCCGCCTTCTCGCCGTAGTAGGACCAGCCGAGGATGGTTGAGAAAACGAAGGTCAGCAGACCGATCGCCAGCACGAGCGGGCCGACCACGGGGATGGTGGCAAAAGCGGTCTTGGTTAGGGCGGCGCCTTTCAGGCCGCTCTGCCAGACGCCGGTGTTGACGAGCACCAGGCCGGTCATGGCGCACACCACCACCGTATCCCAAAAAGTGCCGGTGCTGGAGACGAGCGCCTGGCGGACGGGGTTCTTCGTCTGCGCGGCGGCGGCCACAATCGGCGCGCTGCCGAGGCCGGATTCGTTCGAAAACAGGCCGCGGGCGATGCCGAAGCGCATCGCTTCTTTCATGCCAGCTCCCAGGAAGCCGCCTACCGCCGCCTGGCCGGAGAAGGCGCTGCTGACGATAAGGGAGATCGAATCGAGGATGGTGGAAAACCCGGACAGCAGGATGACCGCACAGCCGGCGACATAGAAGACGGCCATGAAGGGCACCAATGCCTCGCACACGCGGGCGATCGACTTGATGCCGCCGAGAATGACCAGGGCGGTAAGGACGGTCATGACGATACCGGAAACATACGGCGAAACATTATAGGTTTCCTTGAGCATCGAGGCGATGGAATTGGCCTGCACAGTGTTGCCGATGCCAAAGGCGGCGATTGCGGTCAGAGCCGCGAACACGACAGCCAGCCACTTCATATTGAGCCCGCGCTCGAGAACGTACATCGGCCCGCCCGCCATCTGCCCGTCCTCGGTCTGAACCCGGTACTTGACGGACAGCAGCGCCTCCGCATACTTAGTGGCGATACCGAACACGCCGGTCAGCCACATCCACAGCACCGCGCCAGGGCCGCCGGCGGCCACGGCTGTGGCCACGCCGACAATGTTGCCTGTGCCGATGGTCGCGGCCAGCGCCGTCGTCAGCGCGCCGAACTGGCTGACATCGCCGCGCCCTTCGGTCGAGCGGGTCAGCGAAAGCTTGATCGCCTTGCCCATATACTTCTGAATGAATCCCAGTCTAAAAGTCAAATACAAGTGCGTTCCGAACAGAAGGATTATCAGCGGCAGACCCCAGACAAAATCGGCCATATCGGCAATAAACTTCTCGATACCTTGCACTGGAATACCCCTTTCTCGTTTTACGTTCGGCTCCCGACGATACCTTTATCCGTTTCCGCGACCACCCTCTTCGCCATTTATCCCATTAAGAACGATTACGCTTCATTTATTCGCCGCCGCCTAGTTAATTCCTTCCATTTATGTAATAATTATGATGCGCGGCATCGCCAAAAACCAAGGGCCGCAGCCGGGTATCCCGGTGCTGCGGCCCACATCGTCGTGGAACGGTTACTTGAGGAGATGGGGGACAATACCGCCATACTTGACGAACACAGGGGCGAATACCAGCGAGACGATCGTCATCAGCTTAATGAGGATGTTCATCGCCGGGCCGGAGGTATCCTTGAAGGGATCGCCGACCGTGTCGCCGACGACCGCGGCCTTGTGGGTGTTGCTGCCCTTGCCGCCGTACTCGCCGCCTTCGATATATTTCTTGGCGTTGTCCCAGGCGCCGCCGGCGTTGGCCATGAATACGGCCACGAGGACGCCGGTCACCAGCGCGCCGGCCACGAAGCCGGCCAAGCTCTCGGTGCCGAGGAGGATGCCCACGACGAGAGGCAGAACGACGGCCAGCGTGCCGGGAACGACCATCTTGTGCAGGGCGGCGCCGGTAGCGATATCGACGCATTTGGCGTGCTCGGCCTTGGCTTTGCCTTCCATCAGGCCGGGGATCTCGCGGAACTGGCGGCGGACTTCTTCGATCATCTCGTTGGCCGCCTTGCCGACGGCTTCCATCGTCAGGGCGCCGAACAGGAAAGGCACCATCGCGCCGATGAACAGGCCGCCGAGGGTTAGCGGGTTAAGAAGATCGATGGCTTTAAGCTCGACCGCTTCCGAATAAGCGGCGAACAGCGCCAGGGCGGTGAGAGCGGCCGAGCCGATGGCAAAGCCCTTGGCGATCGCCGCGGTGGTGTTGCCGACCGCGTCGAGCTTGTCGGTGACTTCGCGGACAGAGTGGGGCAGCTCCGCCATCTCGGCGATGCCGCCGGCGTTGTCGGAGATCGGGCCGTAGGCGTCGACAGCCACGGTGATGCCGGTGGTCGACAGCATGCCGACCGCCGCCAGCGAAATGCCGTAAAGGCCCATCGTGCCGCCGCCCATGACGTAATAGGATACCAGCATGCCGGCCGTCATGAACAGCATCGGCCACATGGTGGAATACATGCCGACAGCCATGCCGGAGATAATGGTGGTCGCCGGACCGGTCTGCGACTGTTCGGCGATCTTCTTAACGTGGCTGTAATCGCCGGAGGTGTATATTTCGGTTACCTTGCCGATTGCCAGGCCGGAGATCAGACCGGCGGCAATAGCCATAAACGCCTTGAAATTGCCGAACAGGTACTGGCTGAGGACCGCGGCGGCCACGATCGTAAGCCCGCCGGCCACGTAAGTGCCCATGTTGAGGGCGGCCTGGGGGTTGTCCGCGTTGCTGCCGCGGCCGACCATTATGCCGATTATCGATGCCACGATGCCGAGGGCGCAGAGCGCGATCGGGAAAAGGATGCCTTCGCCGCCCTTGAAGAGAACGGCGCCGAGCGCAAAGGCGGAAACCATGGCTCCGACATAGGACTCGAACAGGTCGGCGCCCATGCCGGCCACGTCGCCGACGTTATCGCCGACGTTGTCGGCGATAACCGCCGGGTTGCGGGGATCGTCTTCGGGGATGCCGGCCTCGACCTTGCCGACAAGGTCGGCGCCGACGTCGGCCGCTTTAGTGTAAATACCGCCGCCGACACGGGCGAAGAGCGCAATGGAGCTCGCTCCCAGGCTGAAGCCGGCGATATAGTTTACATCCTTGGCGAATACCAGGAACATGATGCCCAGGCCGAGCACGCCCAGACCGGCCACCGACATGCCCATGACGGCGCCGCCGGAGAAAGCGATCTTGATGGCGGCCCCCATGCCGTGGCGGGCGGCTTCGGTCGTGCGCACGTTGGCTTTGGTGGCCACCTGCATGCCGAAATAGCCGGCCAGCACCGAGCAAACCGCGCCGGCGATGTAACAGACGGCTGTCTGCCAATTGATGAAGAAGGATAAGATTATGAAGACAGCTATGGCGAAAATGACCAGATAACGGTACTCGCGATACAGGAAGGCCATGGCTCCCTCGTGAATATAGCCGGCGATTTCGCGCATCCGCTCGTTGCCGGCGTCGGCCTTGGCGATGTTGCTGGCCAGAAAGAAAGCGAATATCAGCGCCAAAGCGCCTGCCAGCGTAGAAATAAGCAAATAGGTATCCAAACTACCACTCCTCCTTACAGGCAATAAATTACGGGAAATGAGTTACATTTCCCGGAATCTCCGTGGAACATTTTTCCCGGAATTGTCTACATCGACATCTTGGCCAGGGCCAGGGTAACGACGCCGAAAAGAACGCCAAGCACCATCGTGGCCTTGGAAAGGATTTCGTCCAGGCCTTTCTTCTTGCCGCCGAAAATGGTCTCGGCGCCGCCGGCGATCGCTCCCGACATGCCGGCGCTCTTGCTGGACTGCATCACTACGACGGCGATTATCGCGATGGACAGTATGCCGTCGAGAATCATAAGCGCGTTATACACTAACTTTACACCCCCTACCCTTTTGTACCACTTTATTTTACCAAATAGCAAATAGCTTGACAATCGCCTTTCGCGATATATTTTCACTGTTTCACACAAATAATATACACCGTTTACCAAAATGTGTTGCATTATTTGGCAAATAAATGAAGAAGAGGGCCATCGGCCCTCTGAATAATATCATCCCTCTTGAATTACCGGAGGCCGCCTAGAAAGACCCAGATGCACGTCCTGACTATCTCGACCTTATCAGCGGTCTATGCTGTAGGCGATTATCTCACGTGCAGTGTGCGGGGCGCACCGGAGGAGCAAGTGCGCAAGTTCTTGGCGCTTCAGCGCCTAGAACTGCGGCCTGCCCCCTGCGGGTGCGCCGCAGATGGGCTTTATAGGCGGCTTCCCTTGTTTTGAGACCAAATCAGAACAGGCAGGTGCTGAGGTACCGCTCCCCCGTATCCGGCAGCACCGTCACCACGCTCTTGCCGGGGCCGAGTTTCTGGGCGATCTTGATGGCGGCGCAGGCGTTGGTCCCGCTGGAAACGCCGCAGAGGATGCCTTCCTCGCGGGCCAGGCGGCGGGCGGTCTCGCAGGCCTCGTCGTCGCTGACCAGCACGAGGTCGTCGATGATGTCGCGGTTCAATATGGGCGGGATGACGCCGTCGCCGATGCCCTGCTGGACATGGTGGCCGATCGGCTTGCCGGCCAGGATGGCGGCGTTATCCGGCTCGGCGGCGATGATCATGACGCCCGGATAGGCCTTCTTGAGAACTTCGCCGATGCCGGTTATGGTGCCGCCGGTGCCGAAGCCGGCCACGAACGCGTCCACCGGGCCCGTCATCTGGGCGAGGATCTCCTGCCCGGTTGTGCGGCGGTGGATATCGGGGTTGTTGACGTTTTCGAATTGCCGGGGCAGGAAGACGCGGCTGTCTTTGGCGGCCATTTCGCCGGCCACGGCCAGCGCGCTTTCGATAGCCTCGGTGATGCTTGCGCCGGCCGGAGTGAGGATTATCTCCGCCCCATAGGCCTTGATGAGCTTCTGCCGTTCCACGCTCATATTCTCAGGCATGACGATCCGGACCTTGTAGCCCTTCACGGCGCCGATCATCGCCATGGCGATCCCCTGATTGCCGCTCGTCACCTCGACGATGACCGAGTCGAGCTTGAGCTGGCCGGCCCGCTCGGCCGCCTCGATCATGCCGAGGGCGGTGCGGGTCTTGATGCTGCCGCCGGGGTTGACGCATTCCACCTTGGCATAAATCTTCGCCCCGCCAGCCGGCGAAGTACGTCCCAGATAAACAAGTGGCGTTTTGCCCACCGCGTCGAGAATCGTGCTGCAACATTTCTGCATTTCTAATTTCCCCCTCCGCCGAATATCCGATAAAAATATAATGTATAATTCCTCCCATGGATATTCTTTCCCTGCCACCCGGATAGAAATAAAAGAAAAGACTTGGTTATGGCGTTATACGCATGAAAAAGAAGCCCCGGCGCGCGCCGGGGCTTCCCGATATCTCGCTTACTTCCTGCGGTTGTAGAACACGTCGTTGCCTCTGAACCCGGCAGCCTCGCCCAGCTCCTCCTCAATGCGCAGCAGCTGGTTGTACTTGGCCACCCGGTCGGTGCGGGCCGGAGCGCCGGTCTTGATCTGGCCGGCGTTGACGGCTACGGCGATGTCGGCGATGGTCGCGTCCTCGGTCTCGCCTGAGCGGTGGGAGATGACGCAGGTGTAGCCGGCCCGTTTGGCCATCTCGATTGTGTCGAAGGTCTCGGTGAGTGTGCCGATCTGGTTGACCTTAATGAGAATGGAGTTGGCGGTGTGCGACTTGATGCCGCGCGCCAGACGCTCGGTATTGGTGACGAACAGGTCGTCGCCGACGATCTGGATTTTGCCGCCGAGCTTGTCGGTCATCAGTTTCCAGCCGTCCCAGTCGTCCTCGGCCAGCCCGTCTTCGATCGAAACGATGGGATATTTCTCGACCAGACTGGCATAGTAGTCTACCATCTGGGCCGCGCTCAGCGTTTTTCCCTCGCCGGCCAGCACATACGAGCCGTCCTTGTAAAACTCCGTGGCTGCCGGATCGAGCGCCAGCGCCACCTGCTCGCCGGGCTTGTAGCCGGCTTTCTCGATCGCGGCCACGATAACCTTGAGGGCTTCCTCATTGGACGCCAGGTTGGGCGCGAAGCCGCCTTCGTCGCCGATAGCCGTCGCCAGACCCTTATCCTTGAGGACCTTCTTCAGCGTGTGGTATATCTCGGCGCACATCCTGAGCGCCTCGGCCCAGGAGACGGCGCCGACCGGCATGACCATGAACTCCTGGATGTCGACATTGTTGTCGGCGTGCTTGCCGCCGTTCATGATGTTCATCATCGGCACGGGAAGTTCCTTGGCGTTGATGCCGCCGAGGTACTTGTAGAGCGGCATCCCTAAAGAAATCGCCGCCGCCTTGGCGACCGCCATCGACACGCCGAGGATGGCGTTGGCGCCCAGCTTGGCTTTGTTGGGGGTACCGTCGAGTTTCAGCATGATGGCGTCGATGTCGTTCTGGTCGAGGGCGTCGAGACCGATGATCTCGTTGGCGATGAGGTCGTTGACATTCTCCACCGCCTGCAGGACGCCCTTGCCCTGGTAGCGGCCCTTGTCGCCGTCGCGCAGTTCGACAGCCTCGTACGCGCCCGTGGAAGCCCCCGAGGGCACGGCGGCGCGGCCCAGCGAGCCGTCCTCCAGCACCACGTCCACCTCCACGGTGGGGTTGCCGCGCGAATCCATGATCTCGCGGGCGAATACATCGGTGATAGTTGTCATTATTTTCCCTCCTTGATGATAAGCGTACTGCCGGTCATTTCCGCCGGCGCGTTGAGCGAGGCCAGGTCGAGGATCGTCGGGGCGATGTCGGCGAGGATGCCGGCGCGGAGCTTGGCCTGGCGGTGCTTCTCGGAAACGAGGATGAAAGGCACGGGGTTCAGCGTATGGGCGGTCAGCACCCCGCCGTTGCAGGCGTCGATCATGCAGTCGGCGTTGCCGTGGTCGGCGGTGATGCAGGCGATGCCGCCGCGGTCGCGGATGGCGTCCGTCACCCGGCCGACACACTTGTCGACGACCCCCACCGCCTGGATGGCGGCGTCCAGATCGCCTGTATGGCCGACCATATCGCCGTTGGCGAAATTCACCACGATAAGGTCGTACTTGCCGGAGCGGATCTCGACCACTACCCGGTCGGTGACCTCCACGGCGCTCATTTCCGGCTTGAGGTCGTAAGTCGCCACCTTCGGCGACGGGATGAGCGCCCGGTCCTCGCCGGGCAGCGGCCTCTCCTCGCCGCCGTTGAAAAAGTAGGTGACGTGAGCGTATTTCTCCGTCTCGGCGATACGCAGCTGGGTGAACCCGGCGGCGCTGAAAACCTCGCCGAGCGTGTTCCTTATGTACTGGGGCGGAAAGGCGACCGGCGACGGCAGCGTCTCGTCGTACTGGGTGAAAGTGGCGAAATGGAGCGGCATATAGTCGCGCGGAAAGGCCGCGAAATCCTTGTCGGTGAACACGCGGGTCAGCTGGCGGGCCCGGTCGGGACGGAAATTGAAGAAGATTACGCCGTCGCCTGCCTTGATGCCGCACTCGCCGCAGCTTTCCACAATCGTCGGCAGCACGAACTCGTCCGTCTCGCCACGCGCGTAGGCCTGCTCCACCGCCGCCCTGGCAGTAGGGGCACGCTCCCCCTCGCCGCGCACGAGGGCGGCGTAAGCCTTCTCGACCCTGTCCCAGCGCTTGTCGCGGTCCATGGCATAGTAGCGGCCGGAAACAGTGGCGATGCGGCCGACACCCAGCTCGGCCGCCTTGGCCTCGAGGGCGTCGATGAACTGGCGGGCGCTCGAGGGCGGCACGTCGCGCCCGTCGAGATAAGCGTGGATATAAACCTTCGCCAGGCCGGCGCGCTTGGCCATTTCCAGCAGGCCGTAGATGTGTTCGATATGGCTGTGGACGCCGCCGTCCGACACCAGGCCCATCAGGTGGAGGGCGGAACCGCTCCTCTTCACCGCCGCCATCACCTCGCCCAGCACCGGGTTGGCGAAAAAGTCGCCGTCGCGGATGGCTTTCGAGATGCGGGTCAGCTCCTGATAGACGACGCGCCCCGCGCCGATATTCAGATGGCCCACCTCGGAGTTGCCCATCTGCCCGTCCGGCAGGCCGACCGCCTCACCGGCGCAGGCCAGCACGGTATTCGGGTAGAGTTCGGCAAGGAGGGTCAGGTGGGGGGTATCGCCGCGGGCGATGGCGTTGCTGGCGTCGCACGCGTCGCCGACCCCCCACCCGTCGAGGATGACCAGCGCAATTGGTGTGGCGAGTTTACTCACAATATCAACTCGTTTCAATATTTGACGATTTTGGCGAAGGAGGTCGCGTCCAGGCTGGCGCCGCCGACCAGAGCGCCGTCGATGTCGGTCTTGCCCATCAGCTCGGCGATATTGTCGGCCTTGACGCTGCCGCCATACTGGATGCGCATCGCGTCGGCCGCGGCCTGGCCAAACAGCTCGGTCGCCAGCCTCCGGATAAAGGCGCACACCGCGTTGGCGTCATCGGCGGAGGCGGTGCGGCCCGTGCCGATGGCCCACACCGGCTCGTAGGCAACGACCAGGGCGGCCGCCTGGGCGGCGGTCAACCCGGCCAGCCCCTGGCGGACCTGCCGGTCCACCACTTGTTCGGTATCGCCCGCTTCGCGTTCGGCCAGCGTCTCGCCCACGCACACGATCGGGCCGAGGCCGCCCGCGATGGCGGCGTGGAGCTTTTTATTCACCGTCTCGTCCGTCTCGGCGAAATACTGGCGCCGCTCGGAATGGCCGATGATAACATAGTCGCAGCCGGCGTCCCTGAGCATCGGGGCCGAAACCTCGCCGGTGAAGGCGCCCTGCTTCTCCCAATGCATATCCTGGGCGCCCAGCCTGATCGCCGTGCCGGCGAGCGCCGCCTTGGCGGCCGCCAGCGCCGTGAAAGGCGGGCAGACGACCACCTCGGCCGCCGCCCCTGCGGTCAGCGGAGCCAATTCTTTAATCAAGGCAACCGTTTCCGCGATCGTTTTGTGCATCTTCCAGTTGCCTGCGATTATCGGTTTTCTCATGTATTTACCTCCTCGCGGCCGTTCTCATACCATTATTACTTATCAGCGAGTGCCGCCACGCCAGGCAGCACCTTGCCTTCCAAAAACTCCAGCGACGCGCCGCCGCCGGTCGAGATATGGCTGATCTTATCCTGCAGACCGGCCTTCTCGATCGCCGCCACCGAGTCGCCGCCGCCGACGACGCTCACCGCTCCCGATGTGGCCACCGCCGCCGCCACGGCGACCGTGCCCTTGGCGAAGGCGTCCATCTCGAACACGCCCATCGGGCCGTTCCAGACGATCAGCTTGGCGCCGGCAAGCGCGGCCGCGAAAGCGGCCGCGGACACCGGGCCGATATCAAGAGCCATCCAGTCCGCGGGGATGGCGTCGGCGCTCACAGTTTTGGCGGCCGCGTCGGCGGCGAAGCGGTCGGCAACGGTTACGTCGGCCGGCAGCAGCAGCTTGACGCCCCGCTTAGCCGCTTCCTTGATCAGCGAGCCGGCCAGTTCGATCTTATCTTCCTCCACCAGCGACTTGCCGGTGGAAAAGCCCTGAGCGGCGAGGAAGGTGTTGGCCATACCGCCGCCGATGATGAGAGTGTCGACCTTGGTCAGCAGGTTGGCGATCACGCCGATCTTATCCGACACCTTCGCGCCGCCGATGATGGCGACATAAGGATGGGGAGGCTTGCCAACCGCCCGGCTGAGGAAGTCGATCTCCTTCTCCAGCAGGAAACCGGCCGCCGCCGGCAGATACTTTGTTATCCCCTCCACCGAAGCGTGGGCCCGGTGGGAGACGCCGAACGCGTCGTTCACATATGTATCGGCCAGCGCTGCAAGCTGGCGGGCAAACTCGGGATCGTTTTTCTCCTCTTCCTTGTGAAAACGGAGGTTCTCCAGCATCAGCACCTGGCCGGGCTTCAGCGCCTTGGCCGGGCCTTCGGCCGCCGCGCCGACGCAGTCGGCCGCGAACAGCACCTCAATGCCGAGCAGGTCGGACAGCCGTTTCGCCACCGGCGCAAGCGAGAACTCGGCGGCGGGACCGCCCTTCGGGCGGCCGAGATGGCTGGCGAGGATGACGGCCGCGCCCTTCGCCAGCAGGTGGCGCAGGGTGGGCAGCGTCGCCCTTATGCGGGTATCGTCGGTGATACTGCCGCCGTCCATCGGAACATTGTAGTCCACCCGTACCAGCACCTTCTTGCCGGCAAAATCGATATCGCGGATGGTCTTCTTATTCATTCGCACACCTCCACAGAACCCCTAAGGCTTAATGACGCAAACGCGCCTCAAAAGAAAACTCGGCTTGCGCCGAGCCTTCAGGCGCAGACGTAAGCCTAGTTTTACCCTTATCCTATCAGAAAATTGCTCTTTCCGAAAGGAAATAGCTGGTTAATTTTCCGTTAAATTCCCTTCTTGGCGATGAGAGCCACGAGATCGACGACCCTGTTCGAATAGCCCCACTCGTTGTCGTACCAGGAGATGACCTTGACGAGCGAGCCGTCCACCACCATCGTCGACAGCGCGTCGATGATCGAGGATCGGGGGTCGCCGTTGTAGTCGCGGGATACGAGCGGCTTTTCGGAGTAGCCGAGGATGCCCTTGAGCTCGTTTTCGCTGGCTGCCTTAAGAGCGGCGTTGACCTCTTCGACCGTGGTCGGTTTCTCCACCTCGACCACCAGATCGGTGATCGAAACATTGGGAGTCGGAATGCGCAGCGAGAAGCCGTTGAGCTTGCCCTTGAGTTCGGGCAGCACCAGAGCGACCGCCTTGGCGGCGCCGGTGGTCGTCGGGATGATCGACATCGCCGCGGCCCGTGCCCGGCGCAGATCCTTGTGGGGCAGGTCGAGGATCTGCTGGTCGTTGGTGTAGGAGTGAACGGTGGTCATCATGCCGTGCTTGATGCCGAACTTCTCGTGCAGCACCTTGGCGAACGGCGCCAGGCAGTTGGTCGTGCAGGAAGCGTTGGAGACAATGTGGTGCTTGGCTGGGTCGTACTTGGCATCGTTGACGCCCATGACGATGGTGATATCCTCGCCCTTCGCCGGGGCGGAGATGATGACCTTTTTGGCGCCGGCCTTGAGATGGGCGGCCGCCTTCTCGGCGTCGGTAAACCGGCCGGTGGACTCGACCACCACGCTCACCCCGAGGCTGCCCCAGGGGAGATTGGCGGGGTCGCGCTCGGCGAGCACCTTGATCGTTTTGCCGTTGACGACGATATTCCCTTCTTTGGCTTCGACCTCGGCGGCCAGCGTGCCGTGGACCGAGTCGTACTTGAGGAGATGGGCCAGCGTTTCCGCGTCGGTCAGGTCGTTGACAGCCACGATGTCCAGCGCCGGATTGCCGAGCGCCGCTCGGAACACGTTGCGGCCGATACGGCCGAAACCGTTGATCCCTACTTTAATTGCCATGATATATTCCTCCTTATTTTGTCAGCGCTTTATAATTTCCCTGATAGCCCGGGCCGCCCCCTCGTCGGTGACAAGCACGTCGCGGCTGCCGGCGGCGGTCACCGCCACAATGGCGGCCGCCTTCTTACGGCCGCCGGCCACGGCTATGACCCGTCCCACATTGCTGAGATCATCGAGGCGCAACCCGATGCTGTCGGTTGTATAAACAATTTCGCCGCCAATCGTGGCGTACTGGCCGAGCGCTTCGCCCGCCGCCCCCCGCGCCCTGAGCTCGTTCATCAGCGCCGGTGCGATGACGCGCCTTGCCGCCATCGCTTCGGCCAAGCCGACGCCGTGCAGGACGACATCCGCCCGGCGGATAAGCTCGTCGACGGCCCGCAGGTTGGCGTCGTGGGCGAGCAGCACATCGAGAGCCTCGCCGCCCACGCCGTCGGGCAGGTGGAGCAGCCGGTAGCGGCCGCCCAGCTTGCCGGCCATGACGGCCGCGATGGTGTTGGCCTGGTATTCCACCTTCTCCCCCAGGCCGCCGCGGGCCGGCACGATCGTCACATCCCGCGCCGCCGCGGACGCGGCCTCGGCCACCCAGGCCATCGTCGACCCGCCGCTCACGGCAACGGTCATATTATCTCCCAGATACCCGCCGAGTACTCCGGCGGCGGCCCGTCCCAGCTCGCGCAGCGAGGCGGGGTCGGCGTCAGCGTCGCCGCGGGTGATCACCACCCGCCGCACCCCCAGGCGGTCGGCCAGTTCCTCCTCCAGGGCGGAAAACCCGTGGAGGACCCTGACATACCCGGCCAGTTCGTCGAGCACCGCCTGCCCCTCGTCGGTGACCGACATCCCCAGGGGCGTGAAGTCGATCAGGCCGGCGGCCTTGAGAAAATCCACCTGGGCCCGCACCACCCGTTCGCCCATGCCCAGGGCGACGGCAAGCGCCCGCCGTCCTACCGGCTGGGCGAACTGGATCTGGCGGAGGATATTGAACCTGTCTTCGATCACGCCGATCAGCTCGGGGGCGATCCTGCGGTGCAAGGCGACTGCTTTTTCCACTGGCGCCCTCCTCCGGGATAACATTTGTCCCGCTGGTACATTATATGTCCCGGCATACAAATAATCATACTCTTATTTTATTTTTATTCGCTTTTTTCCCTTTTATTCCTGCCGGCAAAAGGATAATTTGTCCTCGAAAAGAAAATAATTCCCCGGCCGTTATGGCCGGGGAAGCTGCGTTCGTCTCTTACGACACTCCTTACCCTTACATCCCGAAGACGAGATTCACGTCCACGCTCACCGTCAGCGTCCCCGCCTCGATCGGCGCCCCCGCCGCTTTGAACGACCGCAGGGCGTCGGTCTGCACCGGCATATAGCGACCGGCTTCCGTCACCGACAGCGGCTGGCCGAGGGCGACGCCGAGGGCGTCGGCCATCACCGACGCTTTGTGGCGGCCGTCCTGCACCGCTTTGCGCAGCAGCTCGTCGTACAGCCGTCCGTCGTCCTTGACGGCGAAGCGCAGACCCTGAAACTGATTTGCGCCGGCCGCGAAAGCGGCATCGATCACCGGGCCGATCTTGCCGAGGTCCTCCACCTTCACAGTCACGCTGTTCTGCAGGCGGTAGCCTGTGATAGCCCCGGGCGAGCCGTCCTTGCCGTCGCTTTTATAGATGGGCTGCAGGGAAAACTGGGATGTGGCGATATTGCTCTTGGCGATGCCCTGGGCGGCAAGGGCGTCGATTATCCGCCGCATCGTCCGGTCGTTGTCCTCGCGGGCCGTCGCGGCGTCCGCGCCGGTGGTGATGATGCCGGCGGTGACGAACGCGATGTCTGGGGCCACCGTCGCTTCGGCGTGGCCGGTAACATTGATTGTGCGGGCCCCTTCGGCGGGGGCGGCGAAAGCTGTGCCGGCCAGGCATGCGGTCAGCAGGGACAGCAAGGTCAGAATAACAAGGCTGCGTTTCAACATCGGAATCCTCCTCGAATATGTATTGACTACCCGTTCACCTGTATAAACGCCGGCCCGCGGAGAAAGTAACGCCCGCTCAGAGAAAAAAATGGATAACAGCCAAACCGGCGAGAACGCCCATGCCAAACCGATGGGCGCGGCGCACCCTCCCGGCCTGCGGCCGGAATTTGAGCAGCCAACCCGAATTGGCCATGAACACCACCGCCGCCGACACCAGCAGGCCGGAGCCGGTCTTGAGGCCGGCCGGGCGGGTCAGCAGCATAACAAAGACATGGTACGCGGCGGCGAGAGAAATAAGCGAGGACAGATAAGGATGGGTGGCGCGGGCTACGATGTCGGCCGTCCGCAGCCAGCCGTTGGCTGCCGGCGAGTCCCTGCGCGCCAGATGTTCGCGCAGCCGGTGGAGGGGATAATACCACGCCGCCGCCGTCAGGAAGCCCAGGGCCGAGTACCCGGCCCACAAAGCCAGCTCATAATCCATGGCAACCCACCCTTTAATTACCCTTTACGGCAAAATTCCCCACCGCTCGACCGGATTCCTTCTGAGAGAAATAACGCGGCATGGCGCTTCCCTCATCCGTTTCTTCCCCGGTCCTTCCCTGAACTGCCGCGGCCGTTCAGAAGCCCCCAGATGCAAGGCGCACCGGATAAGCAGACACACAACGCTTTAGCGTTGATGTGCTCGCTTATACCCGAAAGGGTGCGAGCGCGCCGCGACGCGTACTCGGGCGTACGCTAGCAAGCGCTCTGAGGAGCAACGCCGCAGATGGGGGCTGCTGGGCGGCCGACTCTATACAAACAGCTCAGGATGGGCGAACAGCGCCGGCCAACCGCCGGTATGCAGGAACAACACCCTGCTTCCCGCCGGAAACACGCCTTTGCGGGCCAGGTCGATCAGCCCCGCCATCGCCTTGCCGGTGTACGACGGGTCGAGGAGGATGCCCTCCGTCCCGGCGAGCAGCCTGACCGCCGCCACCATCTCCCCGGTCGGCAGCGTATACCCCGGCCCGAGGTATTCGTCGCGCACCACGATCTCCTCGCGCATTACCGGGCTGGCGATACCAAGATAGTCGGCCGTTTTCCCGATCATCTCCCACACCAGCTTTTCCTGGGCCGCCCGTGGGTTGAGGACGCTGACGCCAATCACCGGGACGCGGCAGCCCTCGCTCCTCAGGCCGAGCAGCAGCCCGCCCTGGGTGCCGGCGCTGCCGCCCGCCACCACGATATTGTCGAAGGCCGTCCCGGCCGCCGCCATCTGGGCGGCGATCTCCTGCCCGCAGGCGACATAGCCGAGGGCGCCGATGGGATTCGAGCCGCCCAGCGGGATGATATAGGGTCGTCGTCCCTCGTCCGCGGCTTCGGCGGCGGCGGCGGCGAGCGCGGCAAGCAGATCCGCGCCCCACGGCACGACCGTTATCCGCTCCACGCCGAGCAAGTGATAAAGAAAGACATTACCGCCGGCGTCCGGCCGGTAGGCGCCGGGGGTCGCCTCCGCCAGGATCAGCCGGCATTTCAGGCCTTCTTTGACCGCCGCCGCCAGCGTCAGCCGGCAATGGTTCGACTGGACCGCCCCGCAGGTGATGAGGGTATCGGCGCCCCGCGCCAGCGCGTCGCCGACCAGAAACTCCAGCTTGCGCGTCTTGTTGCCGCCGCCGGTCAGCCCCAGCAAATCGTCGCGTTTGACGTATATCTCCGGCCCGCCCACCGCCCGCGATAAATTGCCCAGGTATTCGATCGGCGTCCGTCCTTCGGTGTAGCGCCGGCGGGGAAACTGCTCAAGATTCATCGTTATCCTCCTCTGGTTTTTCGTACCGCCACTTATAATGCCCAAAATATTCCAGGGAATAAGTATTGATACGCCCCCATTCGCAGGCGACCCGCAGATGGGGGCTAATCGAGGATATGGGGCATGCAGTCATAGACGCACGCCCCACTTTTTCACTGTTTGTCCTGAACGCCGGCCATCTTCCAGTACTTCTCGACGTCCTTCATCAAATTGTTGATATGCTCGACCATTATCTCGCGGGCGCTGTCGGCCCGGCCGGCGGCGATCGCCTCGGCAAGCCGCTGGTGGTCGATGTAGACCGGGCTCTTGACCCGGCGGCGGATGTACTCGAGAACGGGCGAAAGCTGGGTATCCTGGCGGATGAGGGCGATGGCCGCGCCCAGAACGCGGTTGCCGGCCATACAGGCGACGAGGGCGTGGAAATCGACATCCTCCTGGGCCGCGCCGCCGCCGGCGTCAAGCGCCTGCCGCTGCCTTTCCAGGATTTCGCTCAGTTGGGCGGCCTCCGCATCGCTGCGGTTGACGGCCGCCAGGTAAGCGAGCTCGCTTTCGATAGCCCGCCTGGCCACCAGCACCTCCAGCAGCTGGCCTTTGGTGTGGCCGCGCAGCGAACTGGCGAACTCGATCCCCCACTCGAAACTCTTCTGCCTGTTCATCAGCTCGTCCAGCCGCGCCGTACCCTGCGCCGACAGCGAACGGCCCTGGAAGCCGGCCTTGTCGGTAAAGCCCTGATTGTCCAGGTCGCGCAGCAGCCGGCCGACGGTCGCCTCGCTGATGCTGTGTCCCAAATTCTGCAGAACCTGGCTGATATGGCCGCAACCAACCGGCTGGGTGCTGTCGCGGATGATCGTCAGCAGGTCGCGTTCCAGCTTTTCCCGTTTGCTTAGCATCTGTCTGCCCACCTCTCGAACTGCTAGGGGCCATATGCCTTATTCGTCGCCGGAACGCCTTTTCCTGCCGTCAGTCAGCACACCGGCCGGTCGAAGACGCCGCTCATGCCGGCCTTCTCAACCCTCGCCTTGATGGCGGCGATATCGGTGGTGTAGAGCTTCTCCTGCTGCATGTGCTCGAAGTAGACCGACCCGGAGAAGGTATACTTCTTAGTCAATCCGACCTTGGTCTGCATCTGGCTGCGGACGAAGGCGATGGCGTCGCCGCAGGCCAGGCTGGCGGGAATCTCGATCGGCGCCAGGCCGCAGGCCGCGCGGGCGGCGTTGTGCCCGGCCAGCGTGCCGGTGATGATCGCCTCGGTGTGGCCGACAAGCAGGCCGGCTTTCTCGCCGCCGCAGAACACGTTCGTCAGCCCCTCGACCTTGAGGGCGTTGTCGCGCGGCAGCATCCCCAGATAGCGCATCGAGTTGCCGATGCCGCCGGAATACGGGTCTTCAAAGCGGGCGTTCTCGAAACCGGGCACCTGCCGGAGGATGTCCAGGGGATAGTAAGAGGTCATCAGCTTGGCGTGGCCGGTATCGAGGAGGATGATATTCTCGGCGAACTCCTTCAGGGCGTACTGCTGGCAGGCCTTCTTGGCCAGCGAGCCGATATCCTTCTGGAGGCTGGCGGGCACGGGGATGATGGCCACGCCGGTCGCGTTGAGCTTGTCCTGGATTTCCTTCGAGAGCGAATCCTTGTGGAGCTTGCACGAGCCGCTCATTGCCCCGAAGGTGCCGTCCGCCTTCTCGCCGAGGATTTCCTTCACCCCGGCCTTGGCGGCGATCGAGAAGCGCGGCCCGAAGGTCGGACAGCGGTAAATGCACATCGCGCAGCCGTTGCCGTACTTCATGCAGTTGCCCTGCGGACCGGCGGTGCCGGCCACATCCACAAAGGCGTCGCCGCTCGCCTCGATGGGCTCGCCGTGGAACACGTCGGCAAAAACCTTGGTGATGGCGCCGTCCTTGGCTTCGATATCGCGCACTCTCGCCTGGAGGTGCACGGTCACGCCGGCGGCGAGGAGCGCCTTGCGGACGGCCGGCTCGATGGTCGAAACGTCATAAAGGTTGGCGTGCTTGTGGCCGGGGAACTCGATATTCTTGTGGCGCGAGTTGGCGTCGGCGATCACGAACAGGTTCCCGCCGCCCATGGCGATGGCTTCCTCGGTGGCGGTGAAGCGTCCGTTGTTGCGCATGATGCCGCCCACCAGACCGGTGCCGAGCAGCATATCGGCCCGCTCGAACAGCTCGACCGCACAGCCCGCCTTGCGGGCCGCCAGGGCAGCCGCGCAGCCGGCCCAGCCGCCGCCGACAATGACAACTTTTTTAGCCATGATGTAAGTCCCTCCTTAGCTTCGGTCGCCGATAAGGCCCCATCTGCGGCGTTGCTCCTCAAAGCGCTTGCTTGCGTACATTCCGAGTACGCTTACGATACCGTTGAATATGCCTGTGCATACCTGTCTTAGAAACTAGGTCGCAGAGGGAACGGTGCCGCGCTTTTCCGGTGCGCCTTGCATCTGAGGCCTTCTAGTCGGCCTTAATCTTTCGGTTTAGGCAACCGCCTAGATGATTCCCGCGTATTTGGCGACGATCTCGATCAACTTCACCTGCGCCTGGACGCCGTAACGCATTACGTCCTTCAGCAGGTTGCCCTTGCTGTCGGTGGTGCCGAGGTCGGGGGAGATGTAGATATTGCCGTCGTAGGCCACCGTCGGGATGACGCCCATCTGCGCCATGCCGCTCTGGAAGATATTGGTGCCCGAATACATATCCTCGATCGAGAAGATCGGCAGGCCGAGCTCGCCGTCCTTCCACGTGCCCTCGTAGTTCACTTCGACAGCGCGGGAGTTGTAGGATTTGTTGATAATGATCCCCGCTTTCAGTTTCGGGTGAATCTTGGCAAATTCCTCCTTGACGACGTCAAAGAGATCGTCGACCGCCCTGGTGTAAACCTCGGGGTTGTCGCGCAGCACCTTGAGAACCTGGATCTGGGTGGCCAGAGCTTCCTTGCCGGGATCGAACGTCACGTAAGCCGCCTTGCCGTAAGAAGCGCCGGTGCCCCAGCGGTCGCCGTGCATGCCCATCGCCCGGCGGATGGGCACCATGATGTCTTCCTTGCCGATGATCAGGCCGCTGGTGGCCGCGCCGCTCGCCTTATCCATGCTGTAGATGATGGCGTCGGCGCCCGATTTGCGGATGTCGTGGCCGATGCCAGGCACGCCCCAGGCATTGTCAAGCACGTAGGGGACGTTGTACTCCTTGCACAGCTTGGCGTACAGCTTCTGGAGGACCGGCGTGCCGTCCTTGTCCTTGGCGCCATAGCCGTAACCGGGGGTCTCGTAGGCGAGCGACGTCATGCCGGTGAACATGGCGGCGTGCCGCTCGGCGATTTTCTTCATCTCGACATAGGTCGCCTCAGGGTCGACCTTGGTCAGGAGCGGGACGGGGTGATGCTTGATGCCGTGCACCGGATATTCGGCGCCGGCCACCGGCACGACGATCGTGTCGAGGTTGTTCTGGCGCTTGCCGTAGAAGCCGAGTTCGCCGGGGGTCGATCCGCGGTCGGCGATGAGGTCTTTGTATTTGCCGGGGAAGGGACGCCCGTAGCCGCCCTGGTGGTGGAAATGCTTCTCGTACGGGGCGATGTAGCGGGCGCGGTAGTTGTCGCCCCGGCCCATCGCCGGCGGCGTGAACAGGGAATCGAACGCGACCCACAGGCCGGCTTCGCAGGTGCTGGTAGGCGCGGCGTCGTACTCGTCGCCGTAGATATCCTTGACAAGCTCGCGGATCTGGTCGACCATCACCGCCAGCGGCGTTACAGTCTTGGCGGCTTCCTCGCTGGCTTTCATGATATCGTCGCGCAGAGGCGCCGGGCAGCCGGAGATGCCGCCGGTCATGCCGAACTTGCCGCGGATTTCCTGCGGGATGCCGAGCTCGTCGGCGGCCTTCTTGGCGTCGGCGTAAATGGCAGGTATGTTGGCCTGCAGGCTCTTGTACATCTGGAATTTGTACTTGAATTTGCTCATGTCTTTCTCCTCCTAGTAATTGTGATTTTTATTTACTTAACCTTGACAATCATTTCGACCTCGCACGCGGCATCCAGCGGCAACTCGCTTACTCCCACCGCCGACCGCGCGTGTTCCCCGGCGGCGCCGAACAGCTTGCCCAGCAGCTCGGATGCGCCGTTGACCACCTTGGGCTGGGCATTGAAGCCGGGGGCGCTGGCCACGAAACCCGTCACCTTCACCACCCGCTCGACGCGGTCCAGGCTGCCGATCGCCGCCTTGATGACGCTCAGGCAGTTGAGGGCGCAAACCTGCGCCGCCGCGTAGCCCTGGGCCTCGTCCAGCTCGCGGCCGACCTTGCCCTTGAAGACAAGCTCGCCATTGACGAACGGAATCTGACCGGAGGTATACACATAGCCGTCGCCGGTCGCTACAGCCGGCACGTAAGCCGCCACCGGCTTTGGAGCCGCCGGCAGGCTCAGCCCCATCTCCTTGATTTTTTCTTCCACACTCATTTTGGTCACCTCCCCGGCTTGAACCGGTTTCTATTTCTCATCCCTGCTGGCGACGGTAAACCGCACCGGCATCCCCAGCTCGGCCCCCTGCTCCACCCCGTCGGCCAGCCGGTCGGTGGTCCGGATGACGATGTTGAGGTGGTTGGGCATATGGGTCTCGTCGAAGCCGGCCAGGGTGCCGACCAGCCGTCCGGCGAGGTAAACCCCGTCGCCGGCGACGATCACGCCGCCGTCCTCGATGGCGGCGAAGCCGAGGTATGCTATGCGGTCCACACGGCTGCCGGGCTTGGCGTCCGGCTCGTCGGTGAGGATAAGTTCGTGGATGTCGTGCCGCCTGATGCAGCGGGATATCGGCTTGATAAGCTCCAGGCCGCGGTCTTCCATCTTCCCTCTCAGCACGACCGTCAGCACGCCGGCGACATCGGTCTTGGCTGCGTAGGGATTGGAAGTGAATTTGCCGGCTGCGTAGGGATCTTGTTTCATGAACGGTTCCTCCTATTTTTTCACCGTGGTCACGGTGTCTTTGCCGGTCCTCCCCGGATAAGCCCCCTCCGCCCGGCTGCCGAGGACGCCCTTGTGGATGGCGGCTACGAAATCGCCGCTCGCCGCCACCTCGTCCAGCACGCTCTCGATGCCGGCCACCAACTCGTCGGCGTAGCTGTCGGCCATGGCCGTGGGACTAATACCGGCCTGGCCGAAGAAGCGGAACCCTTCCTGGACGGCCCTTAGCGTATCGATCCGCGAGGGGGCGGAGATCGGTCCGCCCGAATAGGCTTCGTCGGTGGAGGCGATCGAGATGGCGTCCACCGCCAGCGAACTTGCCAGGCAGGCGTGGAGAGCGGTGGCCATCGCCGACTGCACCCGATCCTCGGTGTGGGTGAGGAAGCCGATCGGCGCGCCCGGCCACAGCGGGGCGTCGATGATGCCCCTGAGGGCCTTTATCTTGGCGACATTGAAGTCGATGTAGTTATCTGTCATCAGACCGCCGACCATCACCTCGGGCGAATAGGCGAACAGCGGCTGGAGGATGGGGCGGCCGCCGAGCCGCACCGCCAGGTCGGCGACGATCAGCATGCCGGCGAACGCCTTGTGGGCCGGCACGCCGCACAGCTCCTCATTTGTCACGATATCGAACGGCAGCTTGTACTTCTTGGCGTAGAGAATGGTGTGGTAGCCGTCCACCACCATGCGGGCCGGATCGGTCCCCGCCCCCAGCGCGCCGTAGCAGAAATTGATCTTCGTCAGATCGGCGCCCATCTTGCCGGCCAGCACCGCCGTCTCCGGGGTGTTGAGGCCGCGGTGGGCTCTCACCTGCCACAGCGTCGAATCCTCGAGGGCGCCCTTGATACGGTTAAAGTTGGCCGGCGTTATCACCGTACCGTCCTCCTGGTGGGTGAGGAAGCCGTCGAGGAAGCCCTCGGTACGCGCCCCCCACGAGGGGTCGAAGTGCACGACGCCGTCGGCGCCCCACGCCTCGCTGGCGAGGATGTGGCCGATATCCATGAACGGACAGCCGGTGCCGTACTGGACGAACACGAGCGGCTTTTTGCGGGTGTGCTGGAGCTTGCGGACCGACATGCGGTCCTTGGTGTCGGCCAGGTACTTCTCCAGGCCCTCCACCTCGGCTTTTGTAAAGCGGCGCGTCTTGGGATGAAGCTCGCCGCTGGCGTAATACTTTTTGGGGATATCGCCGCACAGGGCGGAATAGTGCTGGTAAAGCTCGCCGTCGCCCTGGCGGGCCCGCCACTTCTTGACGTCCCACAGCTCATCGCGCAGCCGGGCGCGTTCCACGCCGGGCGACGTCTTGTCCTTGACCCAGTCCATAATCATCGCGCTGATGCGTTCGAGCTTGCCGGCGATGCCGGCGTGGCGGTAACCGTAGCCGTAGCCGGCCGTCATGTCGGGCTTCACCTTCGCGTACCGCGTGGGATCGGGCTTATACTCCCGCCCCTCGATGAAGCACACGACCTCCTCCACCGTCGTCCCCGGCCCGAAGCCGGCGTCGAAACCCAGCTCGGCGGCCAGTTCCTGCCTGATCGCCATGCCGCCGATGCCCAGCTTGACCTTGGCGCGGACGCCGGCGGCGTCGGCGAGGTCGACGAAGCGGGCGAGGACCTCGGCCACGCCATAGCCCAGCGTGCGGCTTAAAAGCAGCGTCCCCGTCCCTTCGCGGAGAGCGCTGTCGATGATCTCCTCCTCCGTCAGGTCGGGCGGGAGGAGGATAGTCTCGTAGCCGGCCTCTTCGAGGCCGCGGGCGATGATCTTCAGACCGATGTCATGCACCGGGTCGAGCGGTGCGAGCAGCACTCTTTTCATTATCAGCCCTCCTGCGGCGCCGCTTCGCGGAGCAGCCAGCGGTATTTGTCGGCCGGCCGGTAAACGTACGCCCGGCCCCTGACCCGGACCCCCGGTCCCTCGTACTGGGCGAATACCACATCGGCGTCGGTGAAGCCCCATGACTTGAGCAGGTTTAGCATCAGACTGCGCCCCTCCTCCTCGGTGGCGCAGACGAAGAAAGTCTCCACATCCAGAGCGTCCATTATCTGTTCGGTGATATTAGGCATGTTCTCCACCTCCGGCGTATCGGACGGTTGCTACTCATCATTGATGAGCTATATAATCATTCTTCGCCATCGTTTGCTAATCTCCTTCATGGTTTGGAAAAAAGAATAAATTTTTCCACGAGGCCGTTCAGGAAGCCCCTCTGCTGCGTTGCTCCTCGAACACTTCCTCGGCGTACGACCGAGTACGCCTGCGTCGTGTTCGCACCCTTGCGGGTATAAGCGATCACATCAACGCTAAAGCGTTGTGTGTCTGCTTATCCGGTGCGCCTTGCAGATGAACTCCCTGAACGGTCTCGGCTTTGTCATAAATCCACTCCGAAACAATCCGGGAAGGTGTTAGCGGAAAAACGGAGAAAACAATCTCCATAGAATCCGTGTTTTCGAGGTGGCCCATGGACACCGCCATGCTTCTCGACCTGCTGTGCGACGGGGCGCTGATTGCCATCGTCGCCTACCTCATCGGGCGCAACAAATTCATCAGCGACTGCGTCCACACCCCCACGCGGGGACGGTGCTTCGTCACCCTCGTCGCCATCTTCGCCCCGCTGTCAATCATGGGAACGTACAGCGGCATCCCCGTCGAGGGGGCTCTGGCCAACACCCGGCTGGTAGGAGCGCTGATGGGCGGCATCATGGGCGGCCCGTGGGTCGGCCTCACCGTAGGCGCCATCAGCGGCCTGCACCGCTATTCGCTCGGCGGCTTCACCGCCGAAGCCTGCGGCCTCTCGGCCGTCATCGGCGGCCTGCTCGCCGGGCTTGTCCGTTCGCGCCTCGGCATCCACCGCCTCAACTGGAAAGTCGGCGCGGCCGTCGCCCTGGCGGGGGAAATCGTCCAGAAAAGCCTGGTGTTCCTCTTCGGGCCGCTAGACGCCGCCTGGGCGCTGGAGCGGGTCATCGCCGTCCCCACCACCCTCGTCAGCATCCTCGGCACCGTCATCTTCATCATCATAATCGAAGACATCCAGAAAACGCGCGAAACTCACAGCGCCCAGGCCGCCGAAATCTCGCTTGAGATCGCCAGCCGCACCCTCCCCTTCCTGCGCCAGGGACTCACCCCGTCCTCGGCGCAGAAAACGGCGGAAATCATCTACGAGCTGACCAAAATGGACGCCGTCTCGATCTCCGACCGTGAGCAGGTGCTGGCCTTCATCGGCGTCGGCGACGACCACCACGCCGCCGGGCAGCCGATCAGCACCGCCTCGACCCGCAGAGTCCTCGAAGAGCAGCGACTGATCGTCATCGACACCCCCGAGGCCCGCGGCTGCTCGGTGCCTGGCTGCCCGCTCCGCTCCGGCGTCGCCGCCCCCCTCTTCTCGCACGGCGAAGCAGTCGGCGCCATCAAGCTGTCGCGCGCGGTGGCGGGCACCGTCACCGCCATGGACATCCGTCTCGTTGACGGCATCGCCAACCTGCTGTCCGTCCAGATACAGCTCGCCGAAGTCGACAACCAGAAAAAACTGCGCGAAAAAGCCGAGCTCAAAGCCCTCCAGGCGCAGATAAACCCCCACTTCCTCTTCAACACCATCAGCGCCATCATGTCCTTCTGCCGCACCAAGCCCGAGACCGCCCGCACCCTCCTCGCCCACCTGGCGACCATCATGCAGCGCAGCCTCACCGTCCGCGACGACTTCGCGCCCCTCGGCGACGAAATCGACGGCATCTTCGCCTACCTGGAGATCGCCAAAACGCGCTTCGGCTCCCGGCTGACCGTCGACATCGACGTCGACGAAGCCGTCCGTCCGGTGCGCGTCCCCGTCCTCTCCCTTCAGCCGCTGGTGGAAAACGCCCTCGAACACGGCCTGTTCCCCAAGCTCAGCCACTGCCGGCTGACCGTCCGGGCCGGGGCTGACGGCGACGACCTGCTGATAACAATAACCGACAACGGCGTCGGCATCCCGTCCGCCAGACTCGCCACCCTGCTCACGAGCGAGGAAGGCATCGGCGTTAAAAACGTCCACAAGCGCCTGGCCAGCATCTACGGCAGCGGCTACGGCCTCACCATCGACAGCGAGCCGGGCCAAGGCACCCGGGCCGCCATCCGCATCCCCCTTGAGAGGAGGAATACGGCATGATCCTCACAACCGTAATCGTCGACGACGAACCGCCCATTTGCGAGGAAATCGAATACCTGCTCGGCGGCCACCCGGACGTCAAAGTTGTCGCGCGCTTCGAGCAGCCGCCGGCCGCCCTCGACTACATCGCCGCCAACAGCCCCCGCCTGGTCTTCCTCGACATCAGCCTCCCCGGCATGTCAGGCCTGGAGATGGCCGCCCGTCTCAGCGTCCTGCGCGACCCGCCCCTCATCGTCTTCATCACCGCCCACCCCGAATTCGCCCTGGCCGCCTTCGAAACCCCGGCTGTCGGCTATGTCACCAAGCCGGTCACCGAAGCCAAAATCGCCGCCGTCCTCGGCAAAGTGCGCGGCCTGGCCGCGCGGCCGGCCGCAGCGCTCAAAGAACCGTCCGGCAAAGTATGCGTGCTGTCCGGCGGCAGAATAGTCCCTCTCAATAAAGAAGACATCGCCCTCGTCCAGGTCCGCGAAAAAGCCGTCTACGTCCTCACAAAGCAGGGCGAGTACGCCGCCCCTCTCACCATGCAGGAAATCGAAAGCCTCCTGACCGCCGGCAGGGCGGCCGGAACCGCCTTTGTCCGCGTCCATCGCCAATACATCGTCAACCTCGATAAAGTCGTCGAAGTCATCCCCTGGTTCAAAGGCACCTACTTCCTGCGGATGGACGACTGCAAGGGCCAGCAGATCCCGGTCAGCCGCCACAAAGTCGGCCAGGTCAAAGCCGCCCTCGGGCTGAAATAGACTGAAATAGACAAGAAGCGCGCCGCACGGCGCGCTTCACTTTTTGGCAAAAAAACGGCACACCCGAAGGCATGCCGCGAAGGAGTGTCGATTATATGTTTTTGGCTTAGGCCGTTCAGAAGCGCCCAGATGCAAGGCGCACCGGAAGAGCGCGCCGCGACGCGTACTTGGTTGCGTACGCTAGCAAGCGCTCTGAGGAGCAACGCCGCAGATGGGTGTTGCTGAACGGCCGTAACTATACGGTTACGCCGTTCTTGAACAGCGTCAGATCGCGGAACCCAAGTCTCTCCGCCTTGGTCGTCTGTCCGGACGCCACATTAAGCATATAGGCGAAGAATTCGCCGGCGAGTTCTTCCCTGGCGACGCCGTCGAGCAGCCGCCCGGCGTCGAAATCCATCCAGTTCTTCTTGCGGCGGAAGAGGTCGCTATTTGTGGCGATCTTTACCGTCGGCACAACGGTGCCGAGCGGCGTACCGCGGCCGGTGGTGAACAGAATCAGCTGGCAGCCGGCGGCGGCGAGCACCGTCGACGCCACCAGGTCGTTGCCGGGCCCGTTCAGCAGGTTGAGGCCCTGCGCCTTGGCCGCCTCGCCATACTGGAGAACGTCGACCACCGGGGCGGCATAGCCGCCCTTCTGCGTGCAGCCGAGCGATTTGTCCTCCAGCGTGGTGATGCCGCCGTCCTTGTTGCCGGGGGAGGGATTCTCGTACACCGGCTGATTGTGGGCGGTGAAATACGTCTTGAAATCGTTTATCAGGCTGACGATCTTCGCGAACGTCTCCCTGTCCTTGGCCCTGTTCATCAGGATGGTCTCGGCGCCGAACATCTCCGGCACCTCGGTCAGCACCGTCGTGCCGCCGCTCGCCACCAGGCGGTCGGAGAACAGCCCGACAAGCGGGTTGGCGGTGATTCCGGAGAAGCCGTCCGAGCCGCCGCACTTCAGGCCGACAACCAGGTCGGACAGCGGACAAGGGGTCCGTTTGAAGCCGCCGGCATACGCCGCCAGCTCCGACACCATCTGCACCCCGGCCTCGATCTCGTCATCGACCCCCTGGGTTTCGAGAAACTTCACCCGCTGAGCGGCCACCGGGCCGAGGATTTCCCTGAAAGCCCTGATATGGTTGTTCTCGCACCCCAGGCCGAGGACAAGGACGCCGCCGGCGTTGGGATGACGCACAAGGTTGGCGAGAATCTTCTGGGTGTTGGCGATATCCTCGCCCAGCTGCGAACAGCCGTAAGGGTGGGTGAAAGCATGGACGCCGTCGATATTCTCCTGGCAGAGCAGCTTCCCGGCCACCTCGGCGATCACGCGGGCGTTCTGATTTACGCAGCCCACTGTGGGGATAATCCATATTTCGTTGCGCGTCCCCACCTTGCCGTCCGGCCGTCGGTAGCCCATGAAGGACTCGCCCCGGCCGGCGCTCTCCAGCGTCGTCTCCTCAGGTTCGTAAGTATACTCCAGCAGCTCGCCGAGATTGGTCTTGCAATTATGGGTATGGACCCAGTCGCCGGCGGCGATGTCCGCCTGGGCCGTGCCGATCGGGAAACCATACTTCACGACCTTCTCGCCGGCGGCGATGGGGGAGATGGCGATCTTGTGGCCGGCGGGGATGGGCTGGCGCGTGACCACGGCGGTCGACCCGGCGGCCAGAGCCTGTCCGGGAGCCAGCGGCTTAACCGCCACCGCGACATTATCCTTGGGGTGAATTCTCATCAGTTCCATGCAGTCTCTCCTCTCGTCACTGACGCTCGCCGCCCGCCACGGCCGCGATCGCCGCCGCCATGCCGTCCCGGCAGATGCTGCGCAGATAACCGGCGGTCGCCTCGCTCAGGCCGGCCACCTTGTTAAGATCCTGGCCCCACAGGGCCGTATTGGCAAGCACCTCGGCCACAGCCGCGCGGGCGCCGGCGTCGGTGTCGTCGTACTTTGCCCACGCGGCCGCCATCGCCTCAAGCACGAACACGTCGTCGCGCATCTCGAACGAACCCTTTTCGCGGCGGGCTTCCATCACCGCACCGTTGATCTTCCCGTCCCGGTAAACGGCCATCAGGGCCGCCAGGCTGAATACCAGGCGCTGCGGCAGGCGGCCGAAACGCTCCTGGTGGTCGAGGATGGACGGCAGGACGCGGTTCTTGAACTTCGACGCCGAATTGAGCAGAATGCTGATCAGATAATGCCTGATGTAAGGGTTGCGGAACCGTTCGACGACCGCGTCCGCAAACGATTTTAACATATCCTTGTCAAGCCCGCAAGCGGGGATGATCTCCTCATAGATCGCCTCGCGGACAAACCGTCCCGTCACCTTATCGTCCATCATCTCGCCCACCGTATCCAGCCCGTAGAGGAACGCGGCCGGCACCGAGGCGGTATGCGCGCCGTTCAATACGCGGACCTTGCGGGTGCGGTACGGGGTCATGTCGTCCGTCCAGATGACGTTGAGGCCGATGCGGGTGAAGGGCAGCTTCTCCGCCAGGCGGGCCGGGCCCTCGATCACCCACAGGTGGAAGCGTTCGCCCGTATCCAGCAGGCCGTCCTCGTAGCCGAGGCGCTTGGCGAACGCCGCAACCTCGTCGCGGGGATAGCCGGTCACCACCCGGTCGACGAGGGTATTGAGGAACAGATTGCTCTTTTCCACCCAGGCGGCGAACTCCGCCGGCAGCTTCCACTCCGCGGCGTAGCGCAGCACCACTTTCTT
This sequence comes from Sporomusaceae bacterium, assembly GCA_031460455.1. Taxonomy (NCBI): domain Bacteria; kingdom Bacillati; phylum Bacillota; class Negativicutes; order Selenomonadales; family Sporomusaceae; species Sporomusaceae bacterium. The sequence goes on along the minus strand of JAVKTQ010000002.1, from coordinate 431,258 downwards.
CAGCACGTCGCCGTTGCGGTCGATGAGCTCGCAGGGAATGATCGTCATCCCTTTGCCGGCATCGCCGCCGAAATGGCGGAACCGCCTGTAAAGGTACGCCGTCACCTTGCCGGGGAAAGACACCGGCGGCGCGAGCTCGGGCCCGTCCTCGGGATCGTGGCTGATGCCCGCCTCGGTCGTGTTGGAAATCAGATACTCGATGGTGGGGTTCTCGGCGCATTTCAGCACCTCGTCCCACTGGCTATAAGCGCTCAACGCGCGGCTGATAACGCCGATCACCGACAGATCCTCGGTGGGCTGGCCGTCCTGCAGGCCGCGCAGGGCCAGCGTATACAGGCCGTCCTGCCCGTTCAGGCGATCGGCCAGTCCGTCGGCGATCGGCTGCACGACGACCACCCGGCCGCCCCACTGGCCGCTGTTGTTGAGACGGTGGAACATCCAGTCCACAAAAGCGCGCAGGAAATTGCCCTCGCCGAACTGGATCACCCTCTCGGGCAGATTATCGGGATAGGCGGGCAAATCCATCTCCGGCGGAAAGCGGAAACTCCCGTCCAGCAGTTTTTTCGTAAGTTTAGGCATTAAAACGTACCTCCTTAAGCCCACGAAGGGCTGGCGAGCAGGACGTTCAGAACCCCTAGATGCTAGGCGGACCGGAAGAGCGTGCCGCGACGCGTACACGGAAGTACGCTAGCAAACGCTCTGAGGACCAACGACGCAGATAGGGGTTATCAACGTTCTGCCAAAAGTATCGTCACTTAAACATATTGGGCAGCCACATCGACAGCGCCGGTATATACGTCAACATAAACAGCACCACCAGCATGGCCAGGAAAAACGGCATCATCGCCCGTGTGCCGGCGTCCACCGACACCTTGCCGATGGCGCAGCCCACGAACAGCACCGTACCGACCGGCGGGGTCAGCAGTCCCATGCCGGCGTTGAAGATCAGGACGATGCCGAAATGGATGGGGTCCATGCCGATCGCCTTGCACACCGGCAGCAGGACGGGGGTGAGGATGAGGATCATCGGCGCCATATCCATCGGCGCGCCGAGGATGAGGAGCAGGATGTTGATCATCAGCAAGATGACCCACGGTTGGTCGGACACCGACAGGAACCACTGGGTGATGAGATCCGGCAGGTGCAGATAAGCCATGACCCAGCCGAACGCCTGCGAAGCGGCGATCAGGAAAAATACCATCAGCACCGTCCGGAAAGTGCGGACAAGCACCGGCCACATCTGCTTCAGGGACGCCTCGCGGTAAACGAAGAAGGCCAACAGGAAGGAGTAAACGGCTGCCAGAGCGCCCGATTCGGTGGCCGTGGACCAGCCGGTGATAATGCCGCCGAGGATGATGATCGCCGGCGTGAAGGACAAAAAGCCGTGGAAGAGGATGCCGGGTATCTGGCCCTTTTCGATCGGGTCGCCCTTGGGATAGCCTTTTTTCACCGCGATGATATAGCTTGTCAGCATCAGGGACGACAGCAGGATGATGCCGGGAACGATACCGGCCAGGAAAAGGCCGCTGATCGACACCCCGCCGGCGGCGATGGCGTACAGCACCAGATTGTGGCTGGGTGGCACGACAACCCCCTGGATGGCGGAGGAAATGGTGACGCCGACACAGTAATCGGCCGCGTAACCCTTCTTCTTCATTAAAGGTATCATAACCGAGCCGATGGCCGACGCGTCGGCCACCGCCGACCCGGACAGATTGCCGAAAAACATGCAGGCCACACTGTTTACCAGGGCAAGGCCGCCGCGGATGCGGCCCACGAACAGGTTGGCCAGGTTGACGATCCTATTGGCCAGTCCGCCCTCGCCGAGGATCTGGCCGGTAAGGATGAAAAAAGGAATGGCTAGCAGGGAATAAATCGTTATCCCCTGGATCATCTGCTGGCCGACGACCACCAGCGGGATTTCGAGATACCATAGCGTCAGAATGGACGAAAACACCAGGGTCAGGGCAACCGGGAAACGCAGGATGAGGAGGACGACGAAGCTGAGTGCCAGTATCCAGATAGCAATTGATTGATCAGGCATCATTTTGCTTTATTTCCTCCTCCACATCGGAGTAGCGGCGGATGTCATAGCCGAAAAACTGAAGAGCCGAATAGGCGCAGGTCATCACGCCGGTCAGCGGCATAACGACGTACAGCAGGCTGTTCGGCAGCTTGGTTGCCGGCAGGGTGGATTCGTGCATGAGGAGAGTAAAATCCCAGCCGGCGATAATCAGATAAAGGCCAAAAGCGAAAGTCGACACGTCGATAATCCTGTCCATGAAATAGATAGCCCGTTTTGACACGTAATTCTCGATCATGTCCATATTCATATGCAGCTTCTCGCGGAAGCCGATGGCGATACCCATGTAGGAAAACCAGGCCAGCAGGAGAAGGGTGATTTCCTCCGACCAGAAGAAGACGAAGTTAAACAGTTTTCGGGTGAAAACCTGCATGGTCACAATGAGGATCATCGCCAGCAGACTGAGAATTGCGAACCCTTCGAGTATTTTATCCGCCCTTGTAAGCACCATCTTGAGCATTTGCACGCGCGGGTCACCCCCAAACTTCTTAGCATCGGCAAGACTGGCGGCCCTCCGGGGGAGCGCCGCCAGTCGGCCGGTTCATCGATAAGCTTCAGTAATTACTTGGCAGCTTTGGCGATCGCGTCAAGCACTTCGCCGTAATCGGCGCGATACTTCGCGATCATCGGTTTTACCGCTTCCTGCCAGGGCTTGAGATCTTTGACTTCGGTGACGGTGCAGCCGGCGGCCTTCACTTTGCCTTCGGCTTCCTTCTCGAACTTGTTCCACAGGTCGCGTTGCGTGGCTACCGCGTCGGTGGCCGCCTGCTTGATAAGCTTGCGGTCTTCTTCGGAGAGCTTATCCCAGACGACCTTGCTCATCACGAGCACTTCCGGCACCCGCTGGTGGGTGTCGACGAGGTAGTACTTGGCCACCTGGTAGTGGTTGGCGGTCAGATAGCTGGGGAAGTTGTTCTCCGCGCCGTCGATAACGCCGGTCTGCAGCGAGCTGAACACCTGGCCGTACGGCATCGGGGTGGCGCTGGCGCCCAGGGCCTGCATGAGGTCCATATTGATCTTGTTTTGGATAACGCGGATCTTGAGACCCTTCATGTCCTCGAGGGATTTGATCGGCTTGGTCGAGTAGAAGCTGCGGGCGCCCGGATCGAAGTAGCACAGGCCGATGAACTTGGAGGCGGTCAGGCCGTCGAGCATCTTCTGGCCGTCCGGGCCGTTGAGGAATTTCCACATATGGTCGCCGCTGTTAAAAATGTAGGGCAGCGAGAAGACGCCCATCGGTTTGTAGAACTCGGCCATCGGGCCGGTGCTGACGCGGGTGAAGGCGATAGCGCCGAGCTGAACCTGCTCGATGACGGCTTTCTCTTCGCCGAGCTGGGACGAGGGATAAACTTCGACCTTGATGCGGCCCTTGGAGCGCTCGGTCACGAGTTCGGCGAATTTCTTGTCGCCGAGGGTGGTGGGGTAGTCGGGGGGATGGGTTTCGCCCAGTTTCAGCACAAGCTGCTGCTGGGCCGGCTGGGCCGGTTTCTTGTCGCCGCCGCCGCAGCCGGCGAAAATGCCGGTGAGGACGAACAGCACGGCTACCAGGATCGCGATGGTTCTCTTGTTCATGTTGACCCTCCCTAGATATATATATTTATTTAAACGGAGAAGCCTCCGCGGCTTCCGCCCTGTGCCTGAGGCTATTTGAGCATCGGGGGCACGTTCTGCAGCCAGGCCAGGTTGGGGTCGTCCCGCGGCACGAGCTTGCGCCCGTGGGGGCCGGCCATCACCCACAGATAATACAACTGGCAGCCGGGGGCCGCGCCCACCGGATGGTAGCCCCGCGGCAGGAAAACGGCGTCGCCGTCCTTGAGCATGAAAGCCTCCCGGAGCGACAGGTCGTCGCTGTACATTATCTGCACGCCGAACCCGCCCGCCGGCTTGACCTTGAACAGATATATCTCCTCGAACAGCCCCTCGTGCGGTGGCTCGTGGACGTCGTGCTTATGGGACGGATAACTCGACCACTGGCCGGGATAAGCAAACGTCTCGCCGACGATGATCCGGTCGACGCGGCCGTCGGCGTTGCCTGTGACGATATCGTGGACATCCCGCTGCCAGTTCAGCGCCCCGCGGTGGGCGACAACCACCTCGTCCGGGCGCACGGCGAACGGCGAAAACTTGCGCTCGGCCTTGGCCGACAGCACAGCCACCTCCACGGGCCGCCCGCCGGCGGCGGTCACGCTGTACGCCGTGTTGATCGGCACGTACACCGACGAAGCCCGCCCGGCGAAAACGTCGCTGCGGCCGCCCACCGTCGTAAACTCGGCCGCGCCGGCCGCGACATCGCACACACCGGACAAAACCACCAGCACAACCTCCTCGCCGGCGGTCGCCGCCTTGTGGACGGCGCCGGCGGAAAGCCGCAACAGGCCGAGGCCGATATACTCGGGGCCGTCGCCGAGCCGCACGACCTCCCGGTAGCCATCAAATTGTTTTTCGGGGTAAAAGTAAGTGATGATCTTCGCCTCCTTTAAGCAGATCCGACTCCGAAGACTCCATTGTTTCCCTGAGCGCCAGCGCGCAGGCGCCGGCAAAGCCGGCCCTCCCGTCGAGCGACGAAATCCTCAGCTCGGTGGCCGCCGCCACCTCGGGAAAAGCGTGGGAACGCACCGTCTCCTCGATCACATCCCGGCTGAGGATGGCCGCGCGGGCCATCCGCCCGCCGAGGAAAACCACCTGGGGATTGAGGATATTGACGACATCGGCCACCGCGTAGCCCATATACCGCGCCACCTGGCGCATCAGGTCGGCGCAGTACGAGCCTTCGACCGACGCGCAGTCGATGAAATCTTCGATCGAAACCCTGCCGGCGGCGGCCCGCTCCCGCACCGGATCGTCGGCGGGGATGAACGGCAGCTCGCTCGCCACCTTGCGCTCCAGCGCGGGGATGCCGCAGATCGTCTCCAGGCAGCCGCGGTTGCCGCAATTGCAAAGCGCGCCGCCCTCCTGAATGACAATATGGCCGATCTCCCCCGCGAACCCCCGGTGGCCCTGGAGGATGCGCTCGTCGGTAAGCACGCCGGCGCTGATGCCCTCGCCCCAGTTTACGTACACCAAATCGCGGCATTCGGCGCAGTCGCCGAACCATCTTTCCGCCAGCGCCGCCGCGTTGGAATTGTTCTCGACGAAAACCTTGACCCCCAGCCGCTCCTCCAGCGCCGCCTGGATAGGATAGCCGTTCCAGTCGGGGCCGAGGTTGACCGAGCGCTTGACTGTGCCGGTTGCGGCGTCGAGAAGGCCGGGAAAGGCCACCCCCAGCGCCAGCAGCTGCCCCTTCCGTTCCACCATGCGGGCGGCCGAAGTGATCATCTTGATAAAATTATCCACACCCGGCCGGGGCGCCGACATATCGACGGCCCGCCGCTGCAGCAGCACGGGATCGTCCGTGAGGTTGGCCATGCCCATCGAAACCTCGTGGCGGGTAACCTCGACGCCGAAAACATAGCCGGCCTCAGGGTTAATCTCCAGCTGCATCGGCTTGCGTCCCCCCTGGGAGCGGCCGAGCCCCGTCTCCTTCACGAAGCCCATCCGGAGAAGCTCCTTGACGATACCGGTGATCGCCGGGCCCGTCAGGCCGGTGATTACCGCCAGCTCCTGGCGCGACACCGAACCCTGGCGTTTGAGGATGTTAAGGACATTCAACCTGTTAAGTTTCTTAATCCACTTACTGTTAACCGCAATATTAGGCAAAGAAGCGCTCCTCCGTTCACCAGGGGACAGCGAATATCGGCGAAAATGCCAATACTTTATTAACTGAGTTATTTATCTATTAATTGCAAATTCGGTATCAGGGAGGATATTCCTGCCGCCGCCCGTTTCAAATGGTGAAATATAAAACCGCCATACAGCACTCACCGACCGGCCGCCGCCCGCATATCATGGATAGCCGACAAACATCGGCGCACGAAATATCGCGAGGTGATAACCGTGGAATGCGAAGAACTCGCCGCGGAACGCTGCCCGTGCCTCCTTGCCGAAACGGCGGAATGCACCTACTGCACACTGCTCAGGGGCGAGACGGTGTGCGGCTGCGACTGGCAGGGACAGTGCGCGCTCGAACGCTGGCAGTGGCGGGACGGCGACGAGCGCCGGGCGGCCGGGACGGTCGTCGCCGTGCGCTCCCTGGCAGGCGCCACCGGGCTGGTGATCAGGGGCGGCGACAAACTGGCGGCGGCGCCGGCCGGCACGACGGTGAAAATCCGCTTCCCGCTGCCCGGCGGCCGGGAAATCGACGCGGTAACCCTCAGAAACTACTCTTCCGGCCTGATGTACCTCCTCTCCTTCGACCCCTGCCCCGCCGCTCCGCTCCTCGGCCGGGCGGTCCAGACAATGCTTGCCGGCAACGCCTTCACCGGCCACGAAACACTGGCGGCGGCAACAGACCGCCAGATCGTATTCATCGCCGCCGCGCCGCTCGCCGCCCTGCTTGCGCCGCTGGCCGAAGGCCTGCGCTGCCGCGGTTGCCGCGTGACGTTCGCCGCCCCTGGGAGCCATGTCGATGACGACGCCATCCTCTTCGCCGCCGGCGGCGAAAATGAAATAAAGAGGATGGCAACCGGGTTGCCACCCTCTTTCCGGGGTCAGATCGTAACCTGGATTACAGGAGGATAATGGCCACAATCGTCGTCGCAATGAAGCCCAGCACCACCGGCACGAAGTTGCGGCGGGCCAGCTCGATGGGATTGACGCCGGTGATGGCGGCCACCGGGATGAGGCCCCAGGGAATGATCGTGCCGCCGCCCGTCCACACGCCGGCGATCTGGCCGAGGGCGGCCAGCGTCGCCTTGTCGAGAGCGATGGCCTTGTCGAAGGTCGCAGCCACGCTGCCCACAAGCGGCAGGGGCGAGAAGCCCGAACCGTCGAGGCCGACGACGATGCCTGTCGCCAAAGTCACCAGGGCGACGAACGGCTTATTGAGCGGCACCGTCTGGGAGAGGGCCACACCGAAATCCTCCAGAAAACCGGTGGCTGTCTTCAGCTCGAAAATCGCCTTAGCCAAGTCTCCCTTGCCCATGAAGAAAAAGCCGCCGATGACGATAACCGGGGCGAAGATCTTGATGCCGAACATGAAGCCGTCGCGCAGGTAATCGGTTATCTTCTCCAGCCCCTCCATGCCGAACTTCAGCAGGCAGCCGACCGCCAGGATGACGAGGGCGGTCGCGCCGAGAAGGGCGGTGGCGTCTCCGCCGCGCAGGTTGAGAGTCAGCATCGCGAACACATCGAGCGCGAACGCCACCGGGGTAACGATCGCCAGGAACCACGACACCCAGTCGATTTCGCGCTTGGTCTCGGTCGCGGCCATCATCGCCTCGCGCTCCAGCTTGTGAGCGGCGGCGTTGGCCTTCATATCGCGTTTGATCAGGATGAACGCCGAGATGGTTGTCACCAGGCCCATGGTAATGATGAGGGGCACGCTGGCGGCGATTACCGGGCCGGGATTGGCGAAGCCGGCCGCCTTGGCGGTGATCGTCGGCGCCCCCTGGATTATGAAGTCGGTCGAAAGCGCGATACCGTGGCCGAAGAGGTTCATCGCCATCGCCGCGCCGATCGCCGGCAGGCCGGCTCTCACCGCCACCGGGAATAAGATGGCGCCTACGAGAGCGGTGGCCGGCGAAGGCCAGAAGAACCAGGAAGCGAACATCATCGCGAAGCCGACCACCCAGAAGGCGACATCGGCGTTGACCATCAGCCTGGCGGCCGGGCTCATCACCAGATAATCGGCGCCCGTTTCGCCCAGCAGCTTGGACAAAGCAACGATCAACGATATAACGACAATAATTCCCCAAAACTCGTTGCCGGCCACGATCAGCGAATTGAAAACAGTGGTGAACGCGCCGACAACGCCGCCTTTGACCAGCCAGCCGACGGAAAGCAGGCCCAGGATACAGGGGATGAGCGGGTCTTTGCGGAAGCCCATGACGACGATGACGACCAGTACCCAGAACAGAAAAAGCCAGTGAGCTGAGGTCAGTGCTACCGTCATATACTAAAACTCCTCCTCAAATTCGTCCAGACTTCGGGGTTATCCTTATGCAGTTGCCGCGTTATCCCGGCGGCGTCACCTCCTATAATTCATTTACAGTTCAAAAGCTGCTCATCATTGATGAGCTATTTTGAAAATTCGCCACTCTTCTGTCAGTTCCTGCCGATCACCCGGCCGGCGCAATGTATTTTTTTTACGAACAAACAGATAAAGGGGCGGCAGCTTGCGCTGCCGCCCCTTACGGTTGCTAACGAAGCAACCTTCGCCTACTACATCAGGATGATGGCCACGATCGTCGTCGCGATGAACCCCAGCACCACCGGCACAAAATTGCGCCTGGCCAATTCGATGGGGTTGACGCCGGTGATGGCGGCCACCGGAATGAGGCCCCAGGGGATGATCGTGCCGCCGCCCGTCCACACGCCGGCCATCTGGCCGAGAGCGGCCAGCGTCGCCTTGTCGACGGCGATGGCCTTCTCGAACGTCGCAGCCACGCTGCCCACCAGCGGCAAGGGCGAGAAACCCGAGCCGTCGAGGCCGACGATGATGCCCGTCCCCAGAGTCACCAGGGCGACGAACGGCTTGTTGAGCGGCACCGTCTGGGATAGGTAGACGCCGAAGTCCTCCAGGAAACCGGTGGCTGTCTTCAGCTCGAAAATCGCCTTGGCCAAGTCTCCCTTGCCCATGAAGAAGAAGCCGCCGATAATGACGACCGGGGCAAAGATTTTGATGCCGAACATGAAGCCGTCGCGGATGTAATCGGTGATTTTCTCCAAGCCTTCCATGCCGAACTTCAGCAGGCAGCCGACCGCCAGGATGAGAATCGCCGTGGCGCCGAGGAGAGCGGTGGCGTCGCCGCCGCGCAGCTTGAGGGTCAGCATCGCGAACACGTCGAGCCCGAACGCCACCGGAGTGATGATCGCCAGGAACCACGACACCCAGTCCAGCTCCCGCTGCGACGGCTGGGCAGCCACCAACTTCTCGCGCTCCAGCTTGTGGGCGGCGGCATTTGTGCGCATATCCTTCTTGATAATAATATAGGCGGCGATCGTCGTCACCAGGCCCATCGTCACGGCGAGCGGTATGCTGGCGGAGATAACCGCGCCGGGATCGGTGTAACCGGCCGCCTTGGCGGTAACGGTAGGCGCTCCCTGGATGACATAGTCGGTCGAAAGCGCGATGCCGTGGCCGAAAAGGTTCATCGCCATCGCCGCGCCGATCGCCGGCAGGCCGGCTCTGATCGCTACCGGGAAGAGGATGGCGCCCACAAGGGCGGTGGCCGGCGAGGGCCAGAAGAACCACGAGGCGATCAGCATCGCGAAGCCGACCACCCAGAAAGCGACATCGGCGTTGACCATCAGCTTGGCGGCCGGGCTCATCACCAGGTAGTCGGCCCCCGTCTCACTGAGCAGCTTCGACAGGGCGACGATCAGCGAGATGACGACGATGATGCCCCAGAATTCGTTGCCGGCCACAATCAGCGAGTTGAAAATGGTGGTAAACGCGCCCACGATGCTGCCTTTCACCAGCCAGCCGACGGTAAGCAGCCCCAGGATACAGGGGATGAGCGGGTCTTTCCGCAGACCCATGACGACGATGACGACCAGCACCCAGAACAGGAACAACCAGTGGGCTGTTGTCAGAGTTACCATATGGCAGAATCCTCCTCGAAAAAAGGTTTCGGCGCTCCGTCGCCGCCTCCCCCGGACACTGTGCCGCGGGGCGCTATACTGCGCCACAATAGGTAATTTCCCCACCGGTTGCTATTCTATACACAAACGAACAGGGCCCGCCATTTAGGCGGGCCCTGCAAAAGGTACCGGACCTATTTCTTTTCGATTTCGAACCCGCCGGCCTGGACCTGCGGGAAACCGGTGCTGATCGAGATGAGCTTGAAGCCCTCGGCCTTCAGGGGCGCGGTGGCCATGGCGGCCGTCTGGCCGCTGTAGCAGTACAGCACGACGGTCTTATCCTTGGGGAAAGTCTTGGCCTTGTCCTGGAGCGCGGCCAGCGGCGCGCTGACGGCGCCCTTCACGTGGCCTTTGTCGAAGTCCTCGGCGGCGCGCAGATCGACAAACACATACTTGTCGGCCGCGCTGTCAACAAGCTTCTTGACATCGGCGCCGCCGATGACAAGCGTCTTGCTGGCCATCTGCTTGGCGATCGCCATATAGTTGTCCTTGATGCCGGCCAGCGCGGCGGCTTCCTTGGGATCGGCGGCCTTCTTGGCGGCAGCCGGGGTGAAAGCGGTCGCGGCGGTATCCATCGCGAAACCGGCCTGCTGGACCATCGGGAAGCCCTTGGAAATCGAGAGAGCCTTGTAGCCGTATGCCTTCAGAGGCACCATGGCCGTGCCGGTGTTCTGGCCGGAATAGCAGTACAGCAGCAGCGTCTTGTCGGCCGGCAGCTTGTCGAGGTTCTCGGCCAGTTGGACGATGGTCAGGTTGACGGCGCCCTTGATGTGGCCCTTGGCGTAATCTTCGGGGGCGCGCATGTCGATGACGAGGTACTTGCTCTCGTTGCCGGTCAGCAGCTCTTTGGCTTTGGCGGCGTCGACCGGGAAGGTTTTGCCCTGGACATCGGCGACGACCTTCTTGTAGGCGTCCCACGTGGCGTCCTTGGTCACCTGGACGGCGTCGAACGCCGCCGGCGCCGAGGCGGGCTTTTCCGGAGCCTTGGCCTGCTGGCCGCCGCAGCCGGCGACGACAAAAGCGACCAGGATGAGCAGGGTGACGACAGTCAGGAACCGGTTGGTCAGAAAACGATTGTTAAACACGTGTTGATCCCCTCTCCTTAACATTATTGGCAAAAGATTTATCCTCAAGCGGCCAGCCGCTCTGAGTCCCTACACGCGGGCCGCGGCCGCCCCGCCCGCTTTGCCGCGGGCCGCCGTCGCGCCCGTGCCGAGATCGAAGACCGTCTCGCTGAAAGCGAACAGCAGCGCTGCCGCCCCCACCGCCCCGCCGGTCAGCGCCCACTCCGTCCACGTCGGCGTATAGCCGTGCATCAGCACATGCTGGACACCTTCCACCACCGCCTGGGGCACCATCTGCCCCGCCATGACGAAATCGAGACGCATAAAGAACACACCGATCAGCACCATCACCGCGGCCCGGAAGACGCGCTGCCCGTCGGCCGCCTTGGCCAGCAGCGCCAGCGGCACCAGCAGGCCGAGGCCGATCTCTAAAGCCCAGAAACGCAGGGCGAGCGGACCGCTCACCAGCGCCGCCGTCGCCTCCCGCAGCGCCGGGTCGGCGCCCGTCAGGCCGAAAAACACCTTGCCGGCATTCGCCAGCGCGGTCACGACCAGCGCCGCCAGCATAATCCTGCCTAAAGCCGCCATCACCGCGCCGTCCGCCTCCCGCCCCTGGCGCCTGGCGCTCAGCCACATCGCCGCCGCCAGGGCGGCCGCGCCCGACAGGATGGCGGTCAGCAGGATATAAAGCGGGAAATAGAAGCCATGCCAGAACGGCCGGGTGGCGATCAGGGCGAAGATCGCCCCGAGGTTGCAGACGGCGGCGATTTTATTGACGACCGCCACCGCCGACACGAACTTCAGATTCTTGTTGGCGGGGTCAACCTGACTGAAGTAGCACTCCACCATCAGCAGGCCCATGTAGATGCTGTACAGAAAGCCCATCCACCAGATGCCCGAATGGAGATTGGGTGAAAAGACTATATAAACGAGGTTTAAGGGGTTGCCCAGCTCGATGCCGATCAGGCCGAAGCCGGCCAACAGCAGCGACAGCGCCAGGAAAAGACTGGGCTTCTCGATGGGCGCCAGCGCCTGCCGGTTGCTGTAGTGGGCGAACGCGCCGATCAGGCCGGCGCCGGTGGCGGCGGCGGCGAAAAACACATAACCGGCGATAAGGCTGCCCCAGGGCACGGCAGCCGTCGTCCCCAGCGCGTGCTCGCCGTAGACGAGCTTATTTACGGCGCCCGCCAGCCCGGCCAGCACCAGCGCGCCGGGCAGCGCCATCCAGCGCTCGAATTTCGGCATCACGTCAGCCACCCCTCTTCACGTAGAAAACGCGCGGTTTGGTGCCTTTTTCGGCCGCCAGTTGATAAACCGGCTTTTCCTTCATCTTCTTGCTGATCTCGCTGTTCGGGTCGTCGAGATCGCCGAACACCCGCACATCGTTCATACACGTGCTCACGCACGGCGGCTGTTCGCCCTTCTCGATAAACCCGGCGCAAAAACGGCACTTCTCGGGAATGCCGCGGTCGTTCATCTGCCGCACGTCGTACGGGCAGGCCACGACGCAGTATTTGCAGCCGATGCACTTGTCGTGGTCGATGAGGACAAGGCCGTCGGCGCGCTTATAAGTGGCCTTTGTAGGGCAGACGGTCGCGCACGGCGGGTTGTCGCAGTGCATGCACTGCACCGGCACGATCTCCTGTTTAACATCGGGGTACTTGCCCGACTCGCGGAACTCCAGGCGGTTGAAAAACACTTCCGGGGGCAGCTGCCACTGCATCTGGCAGGCGACCCGGCAGGCGGCGCAGCCGGTGCAGCGCGCCGCATCGATCAGCATCGCGTAATGAGCCACCGCGTCAGCCCCCCTTCCTAACCGTGACAATTACTTCCTGGACCATGCAGCCGCCGGACAGCGGCTCCACCCTGGCCGGCGCGAAATCGTTGTAATTGACCCCCTGCTGGTAGCCCACCTTCTGGCGCGGCGAGAAATTGCCGTAGCCGGAGGGCACCCACACGCACTCGGGGTGCAGCATCTCGGTCACCTTCACGGCCACCTTCTTGCTCACCGTCCGCGCCTCGCCCCCGTGCTCGATCCTCGCCTCCACCGTTACCGTGTCGCCGTCGCGGACGCCGAGCTTGTCGGCCCGGCTGCGGTTCATCCACATCCTGCTGCCGTTGTAGCTCTTCGACACCGCCATCAGATAGGGGCTATTGCTCGTCACCGAGTGCGAATGCCACGGCTGCTTGCCGTGGATGAGACGGAACTCGTTCTCCGCCTTGGGGCTCACCAGCGGCGGCGTCCACACCGGCACCCCCATCCGCCCGTGAAGCTTGAAGGCGCCGACGCTGAACTCCACCTTGCCGGTGGTCGTCGTAAGGGCCGGCTTGCCGTCCTTCACCGGGAATTCCGGCCTGACCGCCTCGGCCACCTCCAGGCAGCCGTTATCCTTCATCGTGTCCAGCGTCGCCCCCAGCGGCTTCAGCATCGCCGCCGCCTCCTCCTCGACGGTGAACGGGTACAGGTCGTCGATCTTCATCGCCTGGGCGATGCCCTTGAGAATATCGAGCAGGTGCTTGGTGTTGTGCAGCGGCTTGAGGGCCGGGAAGCGCATCACCGCCTGCGGGTAATCGTGGGCGATGTTGCCGCCCGTCGACTTGGGGGCGTCCATGCGCTCCAGATAGTAATGCTCCGGCAGGATATAATGGGCGGTATGCACCGACGTCTCGTTCCAGTCCACCGGGATGGACACCACCAGATCGGCCTTGACCATCTTCTTCTGGTACTCGGGATCGGGCGCCGTCCGCAGCGGGTTGAAATGGTAGATAAACAGAGCCTTGACCTTGCCGGCGGCGATCCGGTCGGGCATATGCTGGGCGATGCCGCGGCTTGTCTCGACAGTCGGATACTCGTTATTCACCCCCGCGCCGTCGGCCCGTTCCCCTTTCTCCGGCTGCAGGCGCTTGGGCAGCGTCAGCTTGCCGAACTTGGGGCCGGCCGCCGGCATCAGGCCGCCGTGCTTGTAGAAATTGCCCAGCAGGGCGTTGACGATCACGTTCGCCTGGGCGATCTGCGTGCTCGCCGCGTAGTGGTTGTGGAGGCCGTGGTAGCCCGGCTCCAGGAAAGCCGCCGGCGCGTTCTTCGCCAGCTCGCGGGCGATGGCGCGGATCTTGGCCGCCGGGATATCGCAAATCTCGGCCGCCTTCTCGGCGGTGAAATAGCGATTGGCGTTCCAGAACTCCTCGAAACCGAAAACATACTCCTTGACGAACTTCTCGTCATAGAGCTTCTCGCTGATCAGCGTGTGGGCGAGGCCGAGGAAAAAGGCCAGATCGGTGCCGGGGCGGATGGGCAGCCACTCGTCGGCCACCTTCGCCAGCTCGCACAGCCTGGGGTCGACGACCACGATCTTCGCCCCGCGGTCCTTGGCCCGCATAATCTTGCGCATCGCCCCCGGCATGATGCCGCCGGCGTAGTTGCGGCCGGCGAACAGCATATACCTGGCCCGGTTGATATCCGAAGTCAGCTGGTTGCCGACCATCTTGTCCCAGGCATTCGTCTTCGAGGTAAAACAGGTCGAGTAATGGGTTATGTATGTGGCCGCGCCGATCTCGTCCAGCAGCATCTGGGCATACGTTTCCTTGCCGCCGTGGGCCATCCACGCCACGGCGCCGGCAGTGTCCTTGTCGATGATCTTCGTCAGCTTCCCGGCGATCTCCGTAAACGCCTGCTCCCACGATATCGGCGAAAACTGGCCTTCGCCCGTCCGTTTCATCGGCCCGGTCACCCGGTCGGGGTTGTAGACATCGGCCGCCACGCCGTACGCGCGGGCGCACAGCCTGCCCTCGTTCTTCATCGACTTGGGGTCGCCCTCCAGCTTCCACAGCCGGCCGTTCTTCACGTACACCCACAGCGCGCAGTTCGTCGAACAGCCGTTGCAGGTCGAAGGTATCTTGGTCACCGGCTGCTCGGCCGCCCCGCGCACGAACGAAGGGAAATCGAAAGCCGCCGGCACGGCGCACGCCGCCCCGGCGAGAGCGCCGGCCTTGAGAAAGGTACGCCTACTAATCGTCAGCATTATTCTCACCTTTCACTGTTGCCTCTACCGTTTATGCAGCCAAACTGGCTGCGTATTTACTACCCTCACGTCGCCGCCGCGGACGGGCCGGGTTTCAGGGGGGCGTTCAGCTTCGCGACCGGGTGCTCGCTCACATTGCAGGCGATGCTTTTGGCGCCGATCACTCTCTCGTCGGCCGTCCACACGCTCATGCCGTCCTTGAGGACGGTGGCGCGGTAGCCGAGCTGGTTGAGAAGCCGCGCCGCCTGACTGGCCGCGTGGCCATCGTAGTCCACCAGCACAATCGTCTTGTCGGCCGGCAGCTTGCGGAGATTCTCCGTCGCCGCCAGGCTGCGGAAGGGGATGTTCACCGCGCCTTCGATATGGCCGGCTGCGTAATGCTCGCCCTGGCGGAGGTCGGCGACGAAATAGTCGCCCCGCTTGGCGAGAAAATCTTTGGGCTGGATGACCGGCGCCTGCTCGGTCGCCTCGCGGGACCGAGCGGCCAGCAGCTCGGCCAGCGACGCCGCCTTGCTGTCGAGCTTGGGAAGCTCGTGGTCGGCGGCCGCGGTCACGGCGGCCGTCACCGGATAATTAAGAGCCTCGCAGGCCAGCGGCGAACCGCCGACGATGTCCTTATCCTTCGACCAGCCGGCCATACCGTTCTTCATCGCCGTGGCGTCGAAGCCCAGCATGCTCCAGAAGGCCGCCACCTGGCTGGCGGTGTGGCCCGAATAATCGACAACGACAATCTTCTTATCCCTGGGCAGGAAAGCCGTCTTCTGCTCCCGCCAGACATCGGCGTAAGCGATATGTATCGCGCCGGGGATATGGGCGGCGGCGTAGTGCTCGTCGTTCCTGATATCGACAAGGTAGTAGCCCTGGTCGCCGGCCGTCACAACCTTGGCCAGCACCTCCTGCGGCTCAATGTACAGCGCCCGGTTCTGTTTCAGGTACTTATCCGTCTCCGCCTGCAGCGCGACAAAGGGATTGCCGATAGCCGCCGCGGCGGGCTTAGTCGTTTCGGCCGCCTTGGGGGCGCCGCCGCAGCCTGCAAGCGCGCCGGCAAGAGCAACGGCGACAACCAGCGCAAGTACCGCCTTCATCTGTTTCATGGCTTGCCTCCTTATCGCAACAGATCCTTTAGTTGACCCCTCACCCCCGGTTGGGGGACCGCCCCCAGGGGAGGGGGTATTGCTAGTTAAATTATACACTAACGGCAAATATTACGCTAGAGGTTTTTTCGCTCAGCAAAACAAAAACCGGGCAAAAATGCCCGGTTTCATTCTCGAATCAATATCTCCGCCGTTTGCTCGAGCTCTGGATATTAAGCTCCTCGCGGTACTTGGCGACCGTGCGGCGCGACACCGCCACCCCCCGGCCGATGAGGATCTCGGTGATGGCCTGGTCGCTGAGCGGCTGCACGGGGTCCTCGGCGGCGCCCAGCTCCTTGATCTGCCGCTTGACCGTCGCAGCCGACAGCGCCTCGCCGTCCGCTCCCTGCAGCCCGGCCGAGAAAAAGGCCCGCAGGCTGAACAGTCCGTGGGGTGTGTCGGCATACTTGTTGGCGATCGCCCGGCTGACGGTCGACTCGTGGATACCCACCTTGTCGGCCACCTTCTTCATCGTCAGCGGCCGCAGATACTTGGGGCCGTGGTCGAAGAAATCGCGCTGTAGTTCGATGATCGTCTCGACGACATTGTAGAGGGTGCGGCGGCGTTGCTCGATGCTTCTGATGAGCCACACCGCGGCGTTGATCCGCCCCTCCACGAACTTCTTGGCCTCGCTGTCGGCGTCGCGCACCACGCGGCGGTAGTAGGGGTTGATCGTCAGATGGGGGATATTGTGATCGTTGATGATGATGATATAATTGCCTGCCACCCGCTCGATGGTGACATCGGGGATTATATAGCACGGCTGGTCGCCGGCGTCGAACGCCCGCCCCGGCTTGGGGTCGAGGGTGCGGATGAAATCGACCGCCCGCTGCACGTCGTGGGGGGTGCAATCCAGCTTGTCGGCGATATTCTTGAAGTGTCCGGCCGCCACCTCGTCGAGGTACTTGTCGATGATCGCCAGCGCCAGCGGCGCGTCGACGCTCCGCTGCTCGGCCTGGATGAGCAGGCACTCCCGCAGGTCGCGCGCGCCCACCCCCGCGGGGTCGAAGGTCTGAATGACCCCGAGGACGGTGGTCACCGTTTCCTCGGCGACGCCCAGGTTATGCGCCGCCTCCGCCAGTGTGCCGCACAGGTAGCCGTTCTCGTCGATGCAGCCGATGAGGTACTGGCCCACGGCGCGGGCCTTTTCGTCCAGCAGGGTCAGATGAAGCTGAAATTCCAGGTGTTCGTGCAGAGTCGACGCCGCCGACACGAAGGTCGTGAACGACGGCTTTTCCTCGCCTGGCGGCGTATACCCGGGGTCGGTGCCGTCGTCGAAGTAATTGGCCCATTCGAAATACTCGCTGATCCGGTCGTTCGGCTCCTCCTCGACAGGCTCGGCGGGCGCCTTCTCCTCCGTTTCGAGGACAGGGTTCTCCAACAGCTCCTGTTCGACCATCTCGGAAAGTTCCAGCGAGGAAAGCTGCAGGATAGCGATGGCCTGGCGCAGTTGGGGCGTCATCACAAGTTTCTGGGTAAGTTCGAGTTTGAGGCTGTAATCCATGCGCATCTTCAGCTCTCCTCCTCTCGCTAAATATTATGACGGACGTGCTCTGGATATGTTAACAAATCCGCGGCAACTGGTCGCCGATCAACATATCGAGCAGGCGGACGCCACCGATCCCCGTCCGCAGGCCGACCTGGCCGGCGGGGGCGGCGGTCACCCGGCCGATGACGCGGGCCTCGCGCCCGTAGGGGTGGGCGCGCAGCACCGCGATAACCTCTTCACTATAGGGAGATTCGACAAAAATTATGACTTTACCTTCATTGGCGAGGTACAAAGGGTCGAATCCCAGGATATCGCAGACCGCCTGCACCTCAGGGCGCACAGGTATGGCAGCCTCTTCCACCATTATCCCCACCTTGGCCTGGGCGGCGATCTCGTTAAGCGTCGTCGCCAGCCCGCCGCGGGTCGGGTCGCGCAGCACAGCCACCTGGGGCACCGCAGCCAGCACCGCGCCGATCATTCCGCCGAGAGGCGCGCAGTCGCTCGCCACCGTCGCCGGCAGCTTCAGGCCGTGGCGGCCGGCCATCACAGCCACCGCGTGGTCGCCCACCGGGCCGCTCAGGATGATATCCTGCCCCGGCCGCGCGTTAAGGGGCGATATATCCGCGCCGGCGATAACCGCGCCGATGCCGGCCGTATTTATATATATGCCGTCGACCGCCCCTTTTTCCACCACCTTGGTGTCGCCGGTGACGATCGAAACCCCGGCTTCAGCCGCCGCAGCCCGCATCGAGGCGACGATCCGCTCCAGAGCGGCCACCGGGAACCCTTCCTCGATGATAAAGCCGGCGCTGAGATAAAGAGGCGTCGCGCCGCTGACCGCCAGATCGTTGACTGTGCCGCACACCGCCAGCTTGCCGATATCGCCGCCGGCGAAAAACAGCGGTTTGACCACATAGGAATCGGTCGTGAAGGCCAGCCTGGCCCCCGCCGCCTCCACCCTGGCGCCGTCGTGCATCAGGTCGAGGGCCGGGTTGGCGAACGCAGGCTGCATCACCCGCGCCACCAGGTCGTGGCTGAGCTTGCCGCCGCTGCCGTGGGCGAGGAGAATCAATTCGTCCTTCATACCTGCCACCTTCCCGCGCCATACTTGTACCAGGCCGCGCACGTGCCTTCCACCGACACCATGCACGACCCCACCGGCCTCTCCGGCGTGCAGGCCGCCCCGAACAGCGGGCAGTCGGCCGGCCGGGCCACGCCGCGCAGCACCTCGCCGCAGCGGCAGCCGGGATGGTCCTTCGTCTCCTCCACCGTCACCGGCAGGGCGGCGAGGGCGTCAAAGCGGCGATAGGCGGCCTTCACCGCCAGGCCCGAGGCCGGGATGACGCCGATGCCCCGCCACGCGGCGTCCGCTTCGCCGTAAACCTTGTCAAGCACGGCAACGGCGGCCGGGTTGCCCGCCGGCGGCACCACGCGGCGGTACTCGTTGTCGAGCGCCGCCTCGCCGGCCGCGATCCTTTTGACCAGCAGATACACCGCGCCGAGAATGTCGAGCGGCTCGAAGCCGGTGATGACCGCCGGCACGCCGTACTCCCGCGCCAGAAAGCGGTACGGCTCCTCGCCGATGATCGCGCTGACGTGCCCCGGCAGCAGCAGCCCGTCCACCTGGACCTCGCCGGCCGTCAGCAGAGCGCGCAGCGCCGGCGGCACCAGCTTGTGGGCCGACAGCACATAGAAATTCGTCAGTCCGGCCTGCTCGGCGGCCAGCACCGTCGCGGCGGCAGTCGGCGCAGTAGTCTCGAAGCCCACCGCCAGGAAAATCACCTTTTTCGCCGGGTTGGCGGCGGCGATCGCCAGACTGTCGAGCGGCGAATAGACGATACGGATATCGGCCCCCGTCGCCTGCTCGGCCGCCAGGCTCGACGAAGAACCCGGCACCCGCAGCATATCGCCGAACGTTGTGATGATGACACCTTGCTGGCGGCTATACGCCACCGCGGTGTCGAGATACTCGTTAGGGGTGACGCATACCGGGCAGCCCGGCCCGCTGACAAGCTCCACCTCCGGCGGCAGCAGTTGGCGGATGCCGGCCTTGAAAATCGCCACCGTGTGGGTGCCGCACACCTCCATCAGCCTCACCGGCCGGGTGGCCAGCCGGGCGATCTCGCCGCGGAAAAACGCGGCCAGGCGGCGCTCTTCCTCCCTGGTCCTACTCTTCATGAGCAGCCATCTCCTCAAACAGCTCCAGCGTCCGTTTCGCTTCTTCCTCGTCCACCGTCTGGATGGCGAACCCGGCGTGGATAAGCACATATTCGCCTACCTTAGCTCCGGGCAGCAGCATTAGGCTCACCTGGCGGGTGACGCCGCTGACCTCCACGGTAGCCATCATATCAATCCTGTCGACAATTTTAGCAGGCACGGCAAGACACATATCATCTGCTCCTTTCGATGGCCACCGCCGCCTGCCCCAGCGCCAGGCCGCCGTCGTTGGCGGGGACGCGGCGGTGAAGCAGCACGGTGAAATCTTTCGCCAGCAGGTCGACGACCTGCCCAAGCAACGTAACATTCTGGAACACGCCACCGCTCAGCGCCACCTTGCGAACGCCGCTGGCGGCGGCCAGGCGGCGGACGACGGACGCCACGGCGGCGGCCATTGTCGCGTGGAAATCGGCCGCCAGCGCGGCGGCCGGCGTCCCCTGGCCGAGCGCGTCCGCAATCGCGGCGAACGCCGGCCGGAAATCGACCGTCGCCGGCTCGCCGGCGGTTATCTCGTACGGCAGCACCCGGCCGCGCCGGCCGGCGGCGGCCAGCTCCAGCTCCACGGCCGCCTGGCCCTCGTAGTTTATCGCCCCGCGGACCCCCAGAAGGGCGGCCGCCGCGTCGAACAGGCGGCCCGCCCCCGACGACAGCGGGGCGTTCAGCCCCTTGGACGCCGCGTCGAGCAGCAGCTCCCAGCCGGGCGGCAAGCGGCGGGTAAAAGGAATACCTTTGTTTATGAAGTCTGCGCCATACAGGTCGTACAGCAGCCAGGCGGCCAGCCGCCACGGCTCGCGGATCGCCTGGGCGCCGCCCGGCAGGGGCAGATAGGCCAGATGGGCCAGGCGGGTGTAATCCTTCAGGTCGGCAAGCAGGAACTCGCCGCCCCACAGCCGCCCGTCGTCGCCGTAGCCCGTGCCGTCGAAAGCGACGCCGATCACCGGCCCGCTCTCGCCGTGCTCGGCCAGCACCGCCGCGATATGGGCGTGGTGGTGCTGCACGCCCACGCGGGGCAGGCCGCACTCCATGGCGTATTTGGTCGCCAGATACTCGGGGTGGAGGTCGTGGGCAACCGCCTCCGGGGTAACGGCGAACAGGCGCCGGTAGTGGTCGATGGCGTCCGTATAAGCGTTATAGGTGGCCATATTCTCAAGATCGCCCACATGGGCGCTCATAAAAGCCAGGTCGCCGCGCGTCAGGCAGAAAGCGTTCTTCAGTTCGCCGCCGCACGCCAGCACCGCCGGCCCCTGGCCCTTCAGCCTGATAGGCGCGGGCGCGAACCCGCGGCTGCGGCGGAGGATATACGGCCGGCCGGCGAAGACGCGGGCCACCGAATCGTCGGCCCGGCAGAAAATCGGCCGGTTGTGGGCAAGGAAAAAGTCGGCGATACCGGCCAGCCTGGCGAGGGCGTCGTCGTCCTCGTAGGCGATCGGCTCGTCGCTCGTGTTGCCGCTCGTCATCACCCACACGTCGTCCGGCGTCAGCAGCAGCCAGTGGACGGGGGCATACGGCAGCAGCATCCCCACATTCGGGTTGCCGGGAGCCACCGCATCCGCCAAATCGTAGCCCGGCCCTTTGGCGAGCAGCACAATCGGCCGGGCCGTCCCGGCAAGCAGCTCCTCCTCGGCGGCGTCCACCAGGCAGCGGGCCCGGATGGCCTCCAGGCCGCCGGCCATAACGGCGAACGGCTTGTCCTCGCGGACCTTGCGGGCCCTGAGGGCGGCGACCGCCCCGGCATCAAGTGCATTACAGGCTAAATGATAGCCGCCGATGCCCTTGATAGCCGCCACCTTCCCGGCGGCAATCAGCCGGCGGGCCTCGGCGAGCGGGTCGCCCGGCAGCGGGCGGCCTTCCCTGTCCAGCAGGCGATACGCCGGACCGCACACCGGGCAGGCGTTGGGCTGGGCGTGGAACCGCCGGTCGGCCGGATCGCCGTACTCGGCCCGGCAGGCGGGGCACATCTCGAAGGACGACATCGTCGTGCGCACCCGGTCGTAGGGCACATCCTCGATGATGGTGTAACGCGGTCCGCAGTTTGTGCAATTGGTGAACGGGTAGCGGTACCGGCGGTCGGCCGGGTCGGCGATCTCCGCCCGGCAGTCCGGGCAGGTCGCGACATCGGGGGAAATCAGCGCCAGCCGCGCCTCCGCCGGGCCGCTCGCCAGGATGGCGAACCCCTTCCCGCCCTCAGGCGGCAGCGTCTCGGCCGTGATCGCGTCGATAACCGCCAGCGGCGGCGCCTCGGAGCGGAGAGCGGCGAGGAACGCCGCAACGGCCGGGGGCTCGCCCTCGGCCTCGATGACCACCCCGCGGCCGTCGTTGGCCACCCAGCCGCCGAGACAAAAGCGGTGAGCAAGGTTATGAACAAAGGGGCGGAAGCCCACCCCTTGCACTATGCCCGTAATTACAATCCGCCGTCTGTGCATAATAACTCCTGACAACGTTTCATAATCCGAGATTACCATGTATTCAGTATTTTCGCAACTTAGGAAAACCTCCGATGGCGGAGCTATTCTCCCTTATCCGCGGCCAGGCTGGCCTGAATCATGATCGCGCACTCCAGCCGTTTCTTCTGCAGCTCGCAGCCCAAAACATACGGCTCGGCGATGTCGCCGCCGAACAACTGGGCGTTGGCGTGGCAGCCGCCGCTGCAGTAAAAGCGCGCCCAGCACTCGCGGCAGGCCGGTTTGGCCAGCGCGTGGGCCTGGCGGAACTTGCGGACCAGCTCGGGTTTCTTTATGCCGTCGGTAAGATTGCCGATAAGATAATCGTCGCGGCCGACGAACTGATGACACGGGTACAGGTCGCCGTCCGGAGTCACCGCGAAGTATTCGTGCCCGGCGCCGCAGCCGGCGAGGCGTTTGGCCACACACGGCCCGTTATCGAGGTTGAGGTTGAAGTGGAAAAACTCGAACGGCTTCCCGGCCCGGCGGCGCGCCAGATACTCGGCCGCCAGCGCCTCGTACTGGGCATACAGCGCCGGCAGGTGTTCCTCCCGCAGCGCGTAGCCGGTATCCTTGCCGATCACCGGCTCGACCGACAGCTCGGTGAAGCCGAGGTCGGCCATCGCCAGCACGTCGGCGGCAAAGTCGAGATTATGGGCAGTGTACGTGCCGCGCAGGTAATAATTCTTGCCGCCGCGCGAAGCGGCCGCCAGCTTCGCCCCGGCCAGCGCCTCCTCCCAGCTGCCGTTGCCGGCGGCGTCCGGCCGCATATGGTCGTGCACCTCGCGCCGGCCGTCGAGGCTGAGCACCAGGCTGATATTCTCGGCGTTAAGGTACGCCAGCGTTGCCTCGTCCAGCAGCACCGCGTTGGTCGTCAGTGTCAGCTTGAACACCTTGCCGGTCTCGGCCTCCCGCCGCCGCACATACGCCACCGTGTGACGCACCGTATCCATATTCAGCAGCGGCTCGCCGCCGAAAAAGTCGATCTCGCAGTGCTGCCGCCGGCCGCTGCCGGCGATGATGAATTCCACCGCCTTCTCGGCCATCTCCCGCGGCATCAGGCTCCGGTCATGGCCGAAATCGCCCGTGCCGGCGAAACAGTAGCCGCAGCGCAGGTTGCAGTCGTGGGCGACATGCAGACAGAGCGACTTGACCAGCGGCGCGTCGCCGATAACCGCCGGCACCTCCACGGCCGGCGAAAACAGCAGCCCCGCGTCCGCCAGCGCGTGCAGCTCGGCCAGCACCTCGGCCACCGCCGCCGCCCCGTGCTCGCCTGCGAGAGCGGCAGCTACCGCCGCGTCGTTGTGCCCGTCGAACACGTCCAGCGCGTCGTACGCTATCTTATCGACGACATGCACCGCCCCGCTGTTCACATCCAGCACAATATGCATGCCGTTCAGGAAAAATCTATGTATATCCATGCTAGCCTCCAAAATACCCTCCAAGTAAAAGGCCCCCGCATTAACGGGGGCGCCGCTGTTGTTACTTCTGGCAGACCTGGTTGCCTACCGTGCAAGAAGTCTTGCAGGCCGACTGGCACGACGCCTGGCACTCGCCGCAGCCGCCCGTCTTGACCGTACTTTGCAGCGACCCTTTATTTACGGTAACGATATGCTTAGCCATCGAAATTCCCTCCTTGCCGATATGTATGCGATTGTATAGACTATGATACCACACTTTGGCAGACCGGACAACCGTGCCGCTACCAAAAGGGCTGCCCCAAAAGGCGCTGGGCGACGCCCGGCGGCTTCGCCAAGAGCGTCGGCTAGCCGATAGCTCCCAGTGTTTTCTTGGCCCGGTCAATAATCGCATCCCTGGTTTGTTCGTCCAGCTTGTTCCAATCTTCCTCGGATGCAGTGATTTCCGGGTGACATGCGACAACCTCGGCCAGTACCGATCCGAAGTTGGCCTCGGCGCGAAACGCAGCTTTGTCGATTTCGCGGACAAGCTCTTTTAGAACAGTTTTGCATAATTTAGTAGACATTTTTATCACCTCGGGTACTATTTTACCACAATTACCGGCTCATGGAAAAGCAAAGACGCCGAAATACGGCGTCCAAAATACATCTTGCTAATTTTCCGGCACAATCAGCAGCTTCACCGGCAGATTCGACGCCCCCGGAGGGCTGAACGTCAGCCACAGCGACTCGCCGCCGTCGAATGTGCCCACATGGGCGAAATCGGTCAGCTTATTACGGCCGAAAGACGTGCCCACTGTCGGCGTCGGCAGCGGCGGGGCCACCGCATACTTGTACCTGATGCCTAAAGCGCCGGCATAGTCGCCGCCCCGCGGGTTGAGGTAATAGGCCGTCTTCCCCCGGCCGTCGGCCGGCAGGAAGAGCTTGTACACCACGCCGTAATTGCCGTAGTTGAGCACCGTCTCCCCGGTGGTTGCGTCAATCCCCACCACATACTGATCGAGGGCGTTGTCGGCCAGCGTCAGCGCCACCGGGCCGTCCACCTGCGGATTATACACCTTCATCGGCACCAGCATCCGGTCCTTGCCCTCGAACGTGCCGCGCAGCTTCTGCGCGTCGGGCGGCAGCACCTTCGCCCGGAGGGCGAACTTCTTTACATCCTCATCCAGCGGCAGCATCATCACCTTGACCGTCACCGGACCGTCGGCGATGAAATCGAAAATGCCGTTCACCAGCATATTGGGCTTGACCACCGCGGCCTGTAACGCCGGCGAAAGCGTCGCCGCCCCGCCGGCCGGCACATCGATCTGGCGGATACTGCCGCCTGCCAGGTATGCCTCCTGGGCCGCCTTGCCCACCGCCATCCAGTCGTAGCCGGGGCCGCCGATGCCGTGCTGATGCACCGTCACCGTAGCCGCCGCCGGGCCGGCGTTCTCCAGCAGCACCACCAGCCGCTTGGGAATGGCCGTCGCGTTCACGTGGTGGAAAAACAGGCGCACGTCGCCAGCCACCCTGTCCTGGTACAGGATGCCGTCGCCGGTCACCATCTCCGGGCTGTCGGACAACAGCAGCTTGCCGCCGTACGAGGTCGAAGTCACCTGCCATTCCGGCAGCTTCAGGACATCAAGGCCAGCCGGGCCGGCGGCCGCGGCCGGGCCCCCGAAAACGAACGCCATGGCGGCCGCCAGCGCGGCTGCCTTCAATCGCTTGCTTATGTATTTCATATGTACCTCCCTATGGCGGAATCACTTATCATTATAGCAATGTCTTTATGTTATGTAAATAAAACTACCGCCTACCACAGCAGGAAAAAAAATACTTATAACGAAAATAATGGCAAAAGATTTCAGCCCGCCAACACGAAGGAGGGGCAAAAATGTGCGCGGATGCCGTGCAGCCACCCGTCCCCCCCGGCAAACCGCTCGAGCAAAACCGCCACCTGTTGGCCGCCGGCGAACTGGTGCTGGATTTTGTCTACCGCACCGTCGCCGCGGTGATTGAGCCGGCCGCGTACTTCGAAATCGTCCTTGCCGACCTGAGCGGCGAAGTCGTCCTCAGCCGGGCCACCGTTCCCGCCTGTTGCCTTTACCCCGCCGGCTCGCGGCTGGACGCCGCCTTCACGGCTGTGGAATCCCCCTGCGCCTTCGAGCGCTTCACCGCGGGCGGCCGGCCAATCAGCTGCACCGTCGCCCCCCTCGCCGCCGGCCGCCAGGCCCGTTCCGGGCTGCTGGCGGTCCTCGTCGAAGACCGCCCGCCGATCGCCGGGGAAACGGTCGAAGCCTGGGCGCTCCTCATCGCCAACCGCAGCCACCTCAGCCTGTCGGTCGACAAGGCGCTCACCCACAACGAACAGATGCTCAGGATAATGAACACAATCCAGGACGGCTTCATGGCCGCCGACAGAAGCGGCGTCGTCACCTTCCTCAACCGGGCCGGCGAAGAAATCTTCGGCATGGACGCCAAAGACATCGTCGGGCGCCACATGGTCGACGCCTTCAAGTTCGAGCCCCAGCTTCTCAACGTTCTGGCCACCGGCGTCGGCTGGGCCGACCGCGAATTCCACATCACCCTGCCCCACGGACGCCAGCTCCACCTCATCAAGACCGCCATCCCCGTCTTCGGCGACAACAACGAAGTCATCGGCGTCATCGACACCTTCCGCAAATTCACCAAAATCCAGCGCCTGGTCAACGACCTCGCCGGCCGCAGCCTGCTCACCTTCGACGACCTCATCGCCGAAAGCCAGGCGATGAAAACGGCCATCGCCCAGGCCCGCAAAGCCGCCGCCAATCTCTCCCCCGTCCTCCTGCAGGGCGAAAGCGGCACAGGCAAGGAAATCTTCGCCCAGGCCATCCACAAGGCCAGCGACCGCGCCGACGGCCCCTTCATCGTCATCGACTGCTCCGCCATCCCCCGCGAACTTATCGAAAGCGAACTGTTCGGCTATGTCGAGGGCGCCTTCACCGGCGGCAGCAAAGGCGGCCGCCCCGGCAAATTCGAACTGGCCAGCGGCGGCACCGTCCTCCTCGACGAAATCGGCGAAATGCCCCTCGACCTCCAGACCCGCCTGCTCAGAGTGCTGCAAAACCGCACCGTCACGAGGCTTGGCTCCGCCAAGACGCTGCCGGTCGACATCATGATCATCGCCGCCACCAACAAAGACCTGCGCCGCGAAGTCATGAACCGCCGGTTCCGCGCCGACCTCTTCTATCGCCTCAACATCGTCAGCATCTCCATCCCGCCGCTCAGGGCCAGGCCCGTGGACGTGCCCGTCCTCGCCCGCCACTTCACCCGCAAGATCGGCCTCAGGATGGCCAGGCCGGGAGTGACGCCCTCCCCCGAAGCGCTCGCGCTCCTGACCGGCTACTACTGGCCGGGCAATGTCCGCGAACTCGAAAACGTCATCGAACGGGCCTACAACCTCCTCGAAGGCGACAGCATCGACCCTCCCCACCTGCCGGACGAAATCCGCTTCCACGCCGGCGCGGCGGACGGCTCCGCCGGCCACCAGCCCACGCTCAGGCTCGCCGACGCCGAAAAAGAGCTTATCCTCGCCGCCCTGCAGCGCGCCGGCGGCAACCACACGCAGGCGGCCCGGCTGCTGGGAATAGCGCGCAGCACCCTCTACGAAAAACTCAGAGCCCACAGCTTCTCATCACTGTAGGAATATCCGACAGTGTCCGCTTCCCGGACACTGTTTTTTTACGCCTCCCTGCCGTCCGCCGTCGCCCGCTCCCGGCTTGTGGCCTTCCTGCCCTCCCCCGCCGCTGGCACGCGAATTGCAATCCGACCGGGGCAAACACCGTCCCGGGATGATTAAAAGGAGGTTGAAAAAATGGCCAATCCTGTCGCCGGAGCCCCCCGACCAGCACGCGGGGCTCTCCACACCTTCGTATCCTCGTTCTCCCGCTGGAGCGTGCGCTGGGTGCCGGACGCCATGGTTTTCGTCCTGGCGCTCACCGTACTTGTCTTCTTCATGGCCTGGGGGCTGACGAAACACGGTCCCCTGCAGCTCATCGACGACTGGGTCAAGGGCTTCTGGGTACTGCTCACCTTCGCCATGCAGATGTGCGTACTGATGATAACCGGGTTCACCGTCGCCGACTCCAAATACGTCAGAACCATCATCCACAAGCTCATCGACATACCCAAAACGCGCAGAGCCACCATCCTCATGTACTTCACCTTCATCAGCATCCTCTGGTACCTCCACTGGGGCATCGGCATGATGGTCTCCATCATCATGGGGCGGCAGCTCGTCGTCCGCAAGCGCGGCCTCGGCATCGACTACATCTTCGTCGCCGCCATCTCCTACTGCGGCATCGTCCTCGCCAACGGGCCCTCCATGGCCGCCCAGCTGCTGCTCGCCACCCCCGGCCACTTCATGGAAAAAGTCACCGGCGTCATCCCCATCAGCCTGACCACCTTCGACCCCGCCCTCCTTCTCACCAACCTCATCATGCTCGTCACCGCCCCCTTCATCATGCTGGCCGTCGCCCCCGCCAAAGACCACGCCGTAGAAATATCCCCCGAACTCGCCAAAGAATTCGCCCCCCAGGAAAGCCTCCCCGCCAAAGACGCAGCCCGCACACCGGCCGAGCGGTGGGACCGCTCGCCCCTCCTCCCCGTCCTCATCGCCGTCTTCGGCGTCTTCTGGTTCGGCCGCTTCATCGCCGCCAAAGGCATCGGCAGCCTCGACCTCAACACCCTCAACTTCATCTTCTTCATGCTCGGCCTGCTGCTGCACGGCAGCGCCAACAGCTTCATGGCCTCCGTCCAGCGCGGCGTCGCCACCGTCGGCGGCGTCATCGTCCAGTTCCCCCTCTACGCCGGCATCTTCGGCATCATCTCCTTCTCCGGCCTCGCCACCATCATCGCCGACTGGTTCGTCTCCATCTCCACCGCCTACACCTTCCCCTTCGTCGTCTTCCTTTACTCCGGCTTCCTCAACATCTTCGTCCCCTCCGGCGGCTCCAAATTCGTCATCGAAGCCCCCTACATCCTCCCGGCCGCCAAAAAGCTGGGCGCCAGCCTGCCGATGACCATCAACGCCTACACATACGGCGACCTGTGGACCAACCTCATCCAGCCCTTCTGGGCCCTGCCCATCCTCGGAGCCTTCAAGCTCCGCTTCCAGGACATCCTGCCCTACGGCCTCATCATGCTCATCTGGGCGGGAGCCGTCATCACCTTCGGCCTCCTCGTCCTGCCGGCAGTAATGTAGCCGGCCGACCGACCGCCAATCAAAAAAGGAAGGTGTAAGCGACAATGACGAAAACCATCATCACCGCCGCCATCACCGGCGGTATCCACACCCCGAGCATGTCCCCCTATCTGCCGATAACCCCCCGCCAGATAATCGACGACGCCGTCAGCGCCTGGAAAGCCGGGGCGGCAGCCGTCCACATCCACGCCCGCGACCCCGAAAACGGCCGGCCGTCCCCCGACATCGCCACCGTAAGGGAAATCGTAGCAGGCATCAAACAAAGCTGCGACATCGTCATCTGCATCACCACCGGCGGCGGCCTCGGCATGTCCCTCGAACAGCGCATCGCCGTCGTCCCGGCCCTCAAGCCCGAACTGGCCTCCTGCAACGCCGGCTCCGTCGACTTCGTCCTCGAACCGGCGGCCGACAAACTCAAAAACCCCCAATTCGACTGGGAAATCCCCTACCTCAAAGGCACCTGGGACATGGTCTTCAGCAATACCTACAAAGGCATCGAATACTACGCCCGCACCATGTACGACAACGCCACCTGCCCCGAATTCGAAGTCTACGACGTCGGCATGATCAACAACGTCGCCCACCTCCTCCAGCGCGGCATCCTCAGGCGGCCCATCTACATCCAGTTCGTCATGGGCATCCTCGGCGGCATCCCCGCCAGCGTCGAAAACCTCGTCTTCATGGTCAAAACGGCCCGCGACCTCCTCGGCGACATCACCTGGTCGTGCTGCGCCGCCGGCCGCCACCAGTTCGCCCTCACCGCCGCCGCGGCAGCCATGGGCGGCAACGTCCGCGTCGGCCTCGAAGACAACCTCTACCTCAGACCCGGCGTCCTCGCCAAATCGAGCGGCGAACAAGTCGCCCAGATCAAAACAATCATCGAGGCCATCGGCCGCGAAACCGCCGGCCCCGACGAAGCGCGGGCCATCCTCGGCCTTAAGGGGAAGGAAAAAGTCGGCTTTTAAAAACGCCAAAGGCGGTCCCTTACAGGACCGCCTTTCCTATTGCAAACCAAGCTTATCATACACATTCGCCCTCATCAGCCGCAGCCGAAACTCCAGCATCCCCCAGCTGCTGCGGGGGATGTTGATCCGCTTCAGGGCATAGAGATCGTCGCCGGGATTGTTAAGCCCCAGCCGCGTGCTGGCCGCCGCCCGGTACCCGGCCGCCCGCAGCGCCGCCGTCGTATCGGCGTCGTACCGGCCGAACGGGTAGGCCAGGAATATGACCGGCGCATCCAGCCGCCATTCCAGCCCGTCCTTCGACAGCGCCGCATCGCGCAGCCGTTCGGCCGCCGGCAGCTCAGGCAGCGCCCGGTGGTGCAGCGTATGCGAGCCGATTTCCGTGCCCGCCGCCCGCAGCGCCTTAAGCTCGTCCCACGTCATATACGGCCGCTCGCCGAGAAAATCGGTGACAACGAACACCGTCGCCTTCATCCCGTACTTCTTCATGATCGGCAGCGCCGTATAATAATTGTCGGCATAACCGTCGTCGAACGTTATCACCACCGGCCGCGGCGGCAGCGGCTTCTCCGCCGTCATATGGCCGACCAGGTCGGCCATGGTGACCGCCGTATAACCCTTATCGGCCAGGTAGGCCATCTGCCGCTCGAAATCGGCCGGCGCCACGCTGTAAGCTTCCTCGGTGTCGCCCACCTTGTGGTAGGCCAGCATGGGCACGCCCGCGGCGGGCCAGGCCGCCCAGAAGGCAGCCAGGACGATAAGCGCGGCGAGGACCGCGGCGCCTTTCACCAGCAGCTTCATCTATTCCTTCCCTTCCAGGTCGCGGGCGATCTGCTCCAGCTTCCGCAAGCGGTGGTTCATGCCCGACTTGCCCACCTGCCCATCCGCCAGGTCCACCAGCTCCTGCAGCGTAGCTTCCTGGTGGGCGAGGCGCAGCTCGGCCGCCTCCCGCAGGCTGGGCGGCAGCTTATCGAAGCCGATACGGGCGGCGATCAGCTTGATGCTCTCCACCTGCCGCACCGCGGCGTTCACCGTCTTCTGCAGGTTGGCCGTCTCGCAGTTCACCAGCCTGTTCACCTGATTGCGCATATCCTTGACCACCCGCACGTTCTCGAACGCGAACAGCGCATTGTGGGCGCCGATGATGCGCAGCAGCGAAGTTATCGCGTCGCCGTCCTTGAGATAGACGACGAAATCCTGCTTGCGGTCGGTCATGCGGGCCGGCAGACCGAACGACCTCAAGAGCCGCACCAGCGTCTTGGCGAAATCGTGGTTGCCGGTCACCAGCTCGAGGTGATACTCCCCCTCCGGCCTGCTCACCGACCCGCCGCCGAGGAACGCGCCCCGCAGATACGCCCGGCGGCAGCACGCCTTGCGCAGCAGGCCCATGTCCCGGCCGGCGTTGATAACCTCGCCGCGCATGATGCCCAGCTCGGCCAGCAGCTTGGCCACCACCGGCGAAGGCGCCACCTTCACATGATACGAATTGGCCTTCTTCAACCGGCGGGCGCGGGTCACCACCACCTCGACGGCAAGGCCGAAGCCGCGCTTGATGAGGGTCAGCGCCTTGCGGGCCACCGCCGCGTTCTCGGTCGTAAAATTGACGCCGACAGTATTGTGGCCGCTGATAAGCATCGTGCCGCCCATCCTCATGAGGGCGGCAAGTTCGGCGACATGGCAGCAGTTCTGCCCGTCCGTCACCCTGGCCAGCTCGTTTTTCACATCCGCGGAAAATGACACCTATACTCACTCCATGATAACAACTGCGACAACGCGGCTCGCCTTACCCCGCCAATCTTAACGGCGGCCGCTGTCGCCGTTCTTCAGCTCCTTGATATTATCGGCGATCAGATAATAATCCAGCAGCTTCATCCGCTCCGAACTCGCCTTGAGCCGGAAAACCATCTCCATGATCGTCTGCGACAGCTTGACGGGATCGTGGCGCACCAGCACCGTCTCGCTGATGAGGCTGGCCTTCACCACCTTGACGCCCAAAGCCTCGAGCTCCTCGGTATCGACCGCCACCGGATACGCGCCCTGGCGGGCGTACGACTCCTGCAGGCCCGGCGCGACTTCCTGGCCGTTCACCACCACATAATCGATCAGTCCGGGGCCGACATGGTCGACGATCGCCTGCACGTGGCGCGACGCCGTATAGCCGTCCGTCTCCCCCGGCTGGGTCATGACATTGCAGATATAAATCTTGACAGCCTGCGTACGGCGCAGCGCATCGGCGATGCCGCCGACCAGCAGGTTGGGGATTACGCTGGTATAAAGGCTGCCGGGGCCCAGGATACAGGCGTCGGCGTTCTCGATCGCCTCGATGGCGCTCGCCACCGGCGGAGCGTTCTCCGGCCTGATGAACACGCGGCGGATGGGTTTGCCGGCGAGCGGAATCTGCGATTCGCCCTCCACAATGCTGCCGTCGGCCATCTCCGCCGCCAGGCGGATGGTCTGGGCCGACGAAGGCAGCACCTGGCCGCGGACCGCCAGAACCTTGCTCGACTCCTTCAGCGCCAGTTCAACATCGCCCAGCACCTCGGTCATCGCCGCGATATACAGATTGCCGAAGCTGTGCCCGGCAAGATCGCCCGCGCCGCCGAAGCGGTGCTGAAACAGCTTCTCCATCAGCGGCTCGGTGTCGGCCAGCGCCACCAGGCAGCTGCGGAGATCGCCCGGCGGGATAATGCCCAGATCGTTGCGGATGCGCCCCGAAGAGCCGCCGTCGTCGGCCACCGTCACAATCGCCGTGATATTGCTTGTCACGCTCTTTATGCCTCTCAGCAGCACCGACAGGCCGGTGCCGCCGCCGAGGACGGTCACCGCCGGGCCCCGGTTGAGCTTGCGCTTCTGGAAAATGATCTCCACGAGCTTGTCCGACCCCTCCGGCAGCAGCACGCTGACGACCGAACGGATAATCTGGCGCGTGGAAAACGTCATCACCGCCAGGCCGAGGACAAAAATAACCGTGCCGGCGACGGTGGTGGCGGCGTAATAATACTTGCCGGTGGCGCGGTAAAACATCTTGAAGATATTCTCCTCCACCACGCCGATGTATTTATAATTGAAGACAATAGCAAGCCCCAGGCTGGCGGCGATGACGCCAACCGAAAAAAGCAGCAGCCATCTCTTAAGCTTCATGCCCGGGTAAAGCCACTTCAGGTAGTTCACGCCATGCTCCTGAGAACCGGCGATAAGCTTCGTATCGCTTTGCACCCGCAAGGGGCAGGCCGCAGTTCTAAGCGCTGAAGCGCTAAGAACCGCGCACTTGCCTTCGCCGCCGGCATCCTCGACGTACGTCCGTGTACGTCTCCGGTGCCGTCGTCTCGGCGCCTTGCGCTACTCGCTTCTAGCCGGTTCGTGTAATCCCGAATACGTTTTCTTTAGCGAGCGGCTGTTCAGAAGCGAGCGTCGCAAGGCGCGACAAGTCTGACACCGGAAGCGTACTCGAACGTACGCTGAGGATGGCAGACGCAGTCGCAACGCCGCGAGGCGACGCTTATCAACAGCCGCCTAAGAACCAGAACTAGACCTCCAGCACGTTATGCTTAATATCCCTATGCTCCACACCCACCCGATACCCCTTCTTCTTCAGCCCCTCGTGGATCTTCTCGGCCACGAACACCGAACGGTGGAGGCCGCCGGTGCAGCCCACGGCGATTATCAACTGGCCCTTGCCCTCCTTGACATAGTTGGGCACCAGGAAATCGATCAGACTGCCGAGCTTGTCGAGGAACTGGTGGGTGATCGGCCACTTGCCGATATAATCGCTGACATCGGCCTCCTTGCCGCTCTTGCGCCGCAGCGACTCCACATAGAAGGGATTGGGCAGGAACCGCACATCGAACACCATATCGGCGTCCAGCGGGATACCGTACTTGAACCCGAACGACACCACCGTCACCGTCATCCGGTCGCTGTCACGCTCGCCGGCGAACATTGCGGTGATCTTCTCCTTGAGCTGCGATGTGGCCAGATCGGAAGTATCGATGATATGCGTGGCCCGGCCGCGGATGTGCTCCAGGCGCTCGCGCTCGCGGCTGATGCCCTCGCTCACCCGGCCGAAAGGAGCCATGGGGTGGCGGCGGCGCGATTCTTTGTAACGGCGGATAAGCGTCTCGTCCGACGCCTCCAGGAAGAGGATCTCGTACATGAAACCCTGCGTCTCAAGATCTTCGAGCACCTGCACAAGGGTATCGAAAAACTCGCCGCCGCGGATATCCACCACCAGAGCGATCTTGCTCACCCGGCCGGCAGACTGCACGCACAGCTCGGCGAACTTGGGGATGAGCATCGGCGGCAGATTGTCCACGCAGAAATAGCCCAGATCCTCCATCGCCCGGACGACCTGGGTTTTTCCCGCTCCCGACATGCCGGTAACGATTACGAGGCGAAAATTATCCATCCTGATCAGCTCCCGCACACGGCTATTAATAAGCTCATACAAAGCATCTATTTCTTCGGTCTTTTATCCCTGCGCTCCTCTAAATAGCGCGTGATTGCCGCCACCGACGTATTGAGCACCTTCGCCGGATCGATGCCGTTCCTGGCGACGATCCCGGCGGCCGCGCCGAAGTCGCCCACGGAATAAGCGAAATGGCTGTCCGAGCCCATGAGAATCTTGCAGCCATACTCCTTCGCCAGGCAGGCGATATGGTCGCAGTGCGGCAGGCTGCCTTTGCGGGAGACGGTCAGCGAACTGTTGTTGATCTCCAGGGCCACGCCGTGCTCCGCCGCGGCCCGGACCACCGCCGCCTCGTCGATGAGGTACTCCGGGTTGCCCGGATGGACGATAACGTCCACCCAGGGATTCCTGATCGTATTGATCATCATCGCCGTGTTCTCGTCCACCGTGCCGTACGGAGCGCAGAAGGTATGCAGCCCGGCCAGCACTATCTCCATCTTCGCCAGGCGGCCTTCGTCCAGATCGAGCGTGCCGTCGCGATCCATCACGTTCGCTTCGACCCCCTTCAGCACCCTGACGCCGAAAATGCTCTCCGGCATGCAAAACTGATTGCTGAAGTGGTAGGCATGCGGCCCCCCCGGCATCGCCGGCCCGTGATCGGTAAGGGCGATCAGCGCCAGCCCCCTGTCGGCGGCGGCGCGGGCGACCTCCAGCACCGTGCTGTAAGCATGCCCGCTGGCGACGGTGTGAATGTGCAGATCAGCTTCGAACCGCATGGGATCACTCCTTTATATATATACCAATTATAGGCTATCTCTGTTTAAAAAGCAAAAGGCGGGGCGTTGATAGCCCCCATCTGCGGCGTTAGGGCTGCGGGCGCTTGCTAGCGTACGCGTCAAGTACGCGTCGCTGCGCGTCCTCGCCCTGCCTTGCATCTGGGGACTCTGAACGCCCCGCGGCTCATTCAGGGGTAACCGTTCTAGCGCTTTCCCATCCTCGCCAGACTGTCGGCGGCGATGGCGCCGACAGGCCGCCGGCGGTAAACACCGTCCCCCTCGTACACCGCCGCCGCGGCGGCGTCTTCCAGGCTGGCCCCCAGAGCGGCCGCCGCGGCCGCGGCCCGCAGCACGCCCAGGCACCACGCGGCATAGCCGCGGATGTCCGCCGCGGCGTGACCGAGGGCGTCCAGCAGGAAGGGCACATACTCGCCCGCCAGGTCGGGGCGGGTGCGGCCCACCGCGCCCACCGACCAGATAAACTCCGGGTAGAGGTTCACATCATCGTGAAACGGACAAATCATCGACAGGTACCCGCCAAACAGATCAGGACGGGCGGCGATCACCGCGCCGATCGCCCCGGTCGCTCCCCAGGGCGTGCCGCCGCTCTCGTCGTTCAGCGTCCACAGCAGGCGGCGGACGAGATCCCGCGTCTTTTCCGGGTTGTCGGCGGCCGTCCGGCCCCCGCAGCGGCCGATGGCGTCGATCGCCAGCCAGTGCACATAGTCTTCGGCGTCGTAAAGCAGGCCAAGAAGAATACGCAGCACGCGCCGGTCGAGCATCGCCAGCCTGACGATCTCCTCCCACTCGTGCTCGGTGAGCAGTTTCCTTACACCCTCGCGGTTCACCGTCGGTCACCTCCCCGGCGCCGTCCGCCCGTGCGGCGGCCGACTCATCAATAATCTCAATACTATGCGGGGCTGGCAAAATCCTGCCCGGCATAGCAAGAGGCCATCTCCCGACGGCCTCTTGCGCATTTTCACTTATTCAGCACAAACCTCTCGATCGCCGCCGCCACACCGTCGGCGTCGTTGGCCTCCGTAACCGCCTGGGCCGCCGCCTTCACCCGCGGGCTGGCGTTGCCCATCGCCACCCCCCAGCCGGCGTACTCGACCATATCGAGATCGTTGCTCGAATCGCCGATCGCCATCACCTCGGATCGGTCGATCCCCAGCCAGCCGGCCAGGAAAGCGAGAGCCGCCCCCTTGTTGGCGGCCGGATCGGTCATCTCCAGGTAATTGGTCTTCGAAGCCGCCGTGTACACCCGGTCGCCGCCGACGGCGCGGACGGCCGCCTCGATCGCCGGAATATCGGCCGGGTCCCCCATCGCCAGCATCTTCGTTGGCGGCCCCGCCGGCGACCACAGCTCGTCCCCCACCGGCACCGACTCGACGCCGGCGATCGTCTCGTACAAGCGGGCATTGGCGTTGCGCTCCCGCACGTACAGCACATCGTCAAGATACACCTGCACATACCAGCCGCGGTCGCGGAACAGGGCGAGCAGCGCGCGGGCCGTCGCCATATCGAGCGGCAGATGGCGGAGCGTCTCCCCCGACAGGCCGCACTTTATCAGCGCCCCGTTATAAGTTATCAGCGGCACATCCAGCCCCAGTTGCTGCGCGTACGGCAGCGCCGAGCGAAACATGCGGCCGGTGGCCACCGTCACCGTGACGCCCTTCGCCATCGCCGCGGCGATCGCGGCGCGCGCCCGGGGCGAAATCGTGCGGCTATGGTCGAGAAGCGTGTCGTCTAAATCGATGGCGATCAATCTGATGGACATGAGTGAACCCTCCTGGACGGTGGTAATAATTTCCGAGCATCATATTTGGCGATGACTGCATAGTCTAGCTATAGATTCCAGAGAAAGGAGGTATAACGGAATGAAAAAACTCGCGATAATCCTCGCGGTGCTGCTTTGCACCTTCACGACGGCGGGCGTAACGATGGCCAGCCCGCTAACCGACTACTCGGCCGGCAAAGTGGCCCTCGACGTCAACTGGACCCCGAGCCTCGACCTGGAAGCCAACGGCGAAACCCTCGACGGCAAAAGCGGCAACTTCGACTACGGCCTCACCGCCGGCCTCGGCGGCAAGTGGGCCATCCAGTACCGCTACTTCAACCCGGTGAGCAAAGACTACAGCGGTTTTCACGGCGGTGTCAGGAGCCAGGAAGTCAACGTCCTCTATAAGCTCGACAAGAACCTGTCCGCCTTCGCCGGCTGGCATCAGGCCAGGCTCACTACCAACGCCCCGGGCTACTCGCTGCCCGGCAAGAGTACCTGGCAGGTCGGCCTCATCGGCACAACCGCGCTCGGCAAGAAAACCACCCTCTACGGCATCGTCGGCGCCGGCGGCAGCCTGCTCAACGCCGAAGCGGGCTTCGCCTACGCCCTCGCCAAAGACCTCGACGTCAACCTCTTCTACCGCTACAAGCGCATCGACGACCTCAAAGTCAACGACATCGACCTCGATACAACCACCAAAGGCTTCGGCCTCGGCCTCACCTACAGATTCTAAACCTAAAAGGGCGCCTCGACCGAGGCGCCCTTTTTCCTTACCGGTCTTGAATTACCTTGGTCAGCGTGTAACTGCACAGCGTCATCAGCAATATCCCCGCCAGCGGCGCCATAAAGCTCGACACCTGGAACCCCGGCAGCGCCTTGACCACCGCCAGCGGCGCCACAAGGTTGGTGAAAAAGGCGAACGAACCGACCGTCACCGCGTTGAAAGGCATCGCCGCCAGTGTTAAGAGTGGCCTGATCGCCGCGTTGGCGACGCCGATGATCGCCGCACCCAGCAGCGTGCCGCCCAGGGTATCCACAAAGATGCCCGGCAGTTCCACCACCACGGCGCAGATAATTATCGCGTTGATGAGGATTCTCAGCAGAAAGCCCGACACTAGCGCGCCCTCCCGGTCTGTTTTGCCAATACTGATATTATATCCCTTTGGACAAATATATGGCAATAATTTTTTGTCTAGGGCTCTCAGCGATCCTTATAAGTGACCGACTCCAGATCCAATAATGCCTTCTTCCGGTCCAGCCCGCCGCCGAAGCCGACCAGCGCGCCGTTCGCCCCCACCACGCGGTGGCAGGGCACCACGACCGGCGTGCGGTTGATATGCAGCGCCCCGCCCACGGCGCGGGCCGCCTTGGGGTGGCCGATCGCCGCCGCCACCCGGCCGTAGCCTTCGACGACGCCGTACGGGATGGCCGCCGTATAGCGCAGCACCGCCGCCTGGAAAGGCGTATAGCCGTCCCAGTCCACCGGCGCCGTAAAATCCAGCTTCTCCCCGGCGAAATACCGTTTCAGCTCGCCCTCCAGGCTGGCTGCCCACTCGGGGTACCCCTCCTCGACCCCGGATACACTGACCTTGAGCGAGGCCAGCGCCTCCTCAGCCGACGCGCGGGGGAAAGAAATCGCCCACAGGCCGCCCGGCGACCACATCGCCGCCACATAGCCCCAGCCTGTCTCAAAAATGCTATACTTCTTCATTGCGCACACCCTCCATAAGCTCCAGGCTGTTGGCCGCCTTCCAGCTCTCCTCGCGGATCAGGCCGAGGATCTCCTTCTTGATGTCGAGAAAAACGTCCGACACCTTGATATCGTAGCTGCGCGGGCGCGGCAGCGGCACGGCGATGCGCGCCTTTATCCGCCCCGGCCGGGCCGTCATCACATACACCGTATCGCCCATGAACACCGCCTCGTCAACATCGTGGGTGACGAACAGGATGGTCTTGTGAGACTCCTCCCACACACTCAGCAGCAGCTCCTGCATCACCGCCCGCGTCTGGGCGTCCAGCGCCCCGAACGGCTCATCCATCAGCAGCACCTGCGGATCGTTGGCCAGCGCGCGGGCTATCGCCACCCGCTGCTTCATGCCCCCGGAAAGATGGGCCGGGTAGGCCTTCTCGAACCCCTTCAGGCCGATCTTGGCGATATAATGGGCGGCGATATCCCGGCGCTCCGCCTTCGGACGTCCGGCCACATCCAGGCCGAACTCGATATTCTCCGCCACCGTAAGCCACGGGAAAAGCGTATAACTCTGGAACACCATGCCGCGGTCCTTGCCAGGCCCGTTGATCTCCCGGCCATCCAGCGTCACCCGGCCGCTCGAAGTCTCCTCCAGGCCGGCGATGATCTTCAGGATCGTCGACTTGCCGCAGCCCGACGGCCCGAGGATAGTGATAAACTCGCTCTCGGTCACGCTGAAATTCGTGTGCTGCAGCGCCGTCACCTCGCGGTCCTGCCCCGCAAACACCTTCGAAACATTCTCCACCAGCAGCTTGGCGCCCATCACGCGGCACCCCCTTTGCCCAGCCACGGGAAGAGCCGCGCGTACAGCCACTTGAACAGCACATCGATGATAATGCCGATGATGCCGATCACCACGATGCCGACGATAATATTCGACGTCTTCAGAAAGCGCTGCGACTGCATGATCATATACCCCAGCCCCGAGCTGGCGGCCACAATCTCGGCCACCACCAGGTAAGTCCAGGCCCAGCCGAAGGTTATCCGCAGCGTATCGACGATCCCCGGCAGGCTGGCCGGCAGGATAACCCGCCGGAAAACGCCGCGCTGCGACACGCCCAGCGTATAGGCCGTATTGATAAGGTCCATGGACACATTCTTAGTGACGTCCATAACCATCAGTGTCAATTGAAAAAATGTGCCGAAAAAAATTACCGCGATCTTCTCGCTCTCGCCGATCCCCAGCCAGAGGATGAACAGCGGGATGAACGCCGAAGCCGGCATATAGCGGATAAAGCCCAACAACGGCTCAAAAAACGCCTCGAACGTCTTCAGACTGCCCATCAGCACCCCCAGCGGCACACCGATCACTGCCGCCAGCAGAAACCCGGCCGTCACGCGCAGCACGCTCGCCCACACATCGCTCATCAGCTCGAACTCGGCAAACAGCGTAATTGCGCTCGTCACAATCGCGTCCGGCGTCGGCAGGAAAAGCGGCGGCACAAACGCGCCGTATGTCAGCGCCGACCACACCAACAGCAGCAGGGCGAAGGCCAGCGCGCTGCACAGCGCGTACAAATGGGACGGGATAGCGGCTTTCGGGACGAAGATTTTACTCCTGGACAAGATTACCACATTTCCTTTCCGGGGAAACTCCATCAATAATTATACCACAGCCTGCCCCATGCAGGCTGCCAAAAAAGAGAGGCTGCTCCAAGGCCCCAGCCTCCGGCGCAACCTCTCCGCTGCAAACATTCCTTACTTCTTGATCTTGAGGACAAAGCTGTTGTCGAGAATCTTGCTCACATCGGGCACTGCCTTGAGGACCTTCTGGTCGACGTAGAACTGGGCGGCCTTCTTGGTCACGGCGTACATCGGGCCCGGCTTGTCGGCGGTACCGTAGAACTCGAGATTGCCCTTCAGGTCGTAAAACTTCAGCGTCGGGAAATCGGAAGCCACGTCCTCCGGCTTCATCTTCATGCCCTCGGCCACCATCTTGCTGGCCTCGGCCGGGTTCTTGATCAGGAAATCGGTCGCCTCGGCCATCGCCTCGACGATCTTCTGCACCGTCTCCTGGTTAGCCTTCACATAGTCATCCTTGAACACCAGCACGTCGGCGATCAGGCCGGGGGTATCCTTCGTAGTCGCCATCAGCTTACCGCCGGCCTTCACGGCCTTGGTCAGGTGCGGCTCCCAGGTAACGGCGGCGTCGACCTTGCCGGCCATGAACGCGGCGGCGGCCTCCGAAGCCTTCATATCCACCGGGACGAGGTCGCTTTCCTTCATATTATTCTTAGCCAGCAGCTCGGTCAGCATCAGATGGGAAGCCGAACCCTTGTGGTAGGCCACCTGCTTGCCCTTGAGATCGGCGAAGCTCTTGATCTCCGGCTTGGCCAGCAGACCGTCCGCGCCGGCCGAAGAATCGAACGCCCACACATACTTCAGCGGCAGACTTTCGGCGGCCGAAATGGAAACGTCGATCGACGCGGCCATGCCCTGGATCTTGCCGGCGGCCAGCGCCTGCTTGCGGTCGCCGACGCCTTCGATCGCCTGCACCTCGACATCGAGGCCGCGGGCCTTGAACATACCCTTCGACTGGGCTACGAACAGCGCCGCGTAGCCGGTCCACGGCGTGTAAGCGATGATAATCTTCTGCGGCGCGGCCGGTTTGGCCGGCTGCGCGGGCTGGCTCGAACCGCAGCCGGCCAGCACCGCGGTCAGGGCGAACACTATCGCCAGCGCCAGCGCCAAATACTTTTTGCTCATGAGAAATCCCCTCCCAAACAGAATGAGTATATAATTCTATATGCTAATAGGATATCCTTCTAATACTTTAAACAATTAAAACTTTAGGGCGATACAATGGAACCGTTGATAAACCCCCATCTGCGGCGTTGCTCCTCAGAGCGCTTGCTTGCGTACATCCGAGTACGCGGCGCGGCGCGCTCTTCCGGTGCGCCTTGCATCTGGGGGTTTCTGAACGGTTCCGGCATTGCAAGGGGACGACGTTCTCACCAACACAAAAGCCGCCGGGCTCAAAACCCGGCGGCCTTATCATTAACCTTACCAGAGGATATCTTCGGGTACCTCGGACACATTCGCCGTCCCGGTCAGCACCATCGCGGCGCGCAGCTCGGCAGCCATCTTGTTCAGCACCATCGCCACACCTTCGGCCCCGGCGCCCACGCCGCCGATCGTCACCGGCCGGCCCACCAGCACCGCATCGGCGCCCAGAGCCAGCATCTTCAGCACATCGGCCCCGCTGCGGATGCCGCCGTCCACCAAAATCGTGACCTTGCCCTTCACCGCCTCGGCGATATACGGCAGCACCTCGGCCGTGCCCGGCGTATGATCGAGCACCCGGCCGCCGTGGTTCGAAACCACGATCGCGTCCACCCCCGCCTCCACACAGGCCCGCGCATCCTCGGGCACCATAATCCCCTTCACGATAAAGGGAATCTTCGTACTCTTCTTGATATGCGCCAGCTCGGCCGCCGTCTTCGGCCCCACCGGCTGGCCGGCGTTCGTCATATTGATGATCGCCGCCGCGTCGATGTCCATCCCGAAAGCAAAAGCCCCGGCGGCAGCCGCCTGGTTGGCCTTCTCGATAATCTTATCGTTCTCCCGCGGCTTGATCACCGGGATGCCCCTGCCGCCCACGGCGCCGATCGCCGCCAGCCCGGCCTCGAACACATCGGCAATCGGCCCGTCGCCCGTCATGCCCACCGTGCCCGCCTGGTGGCAGCCGCTCACGACCGCCGCCGCGTACTCCGGCTCGGTCGTCGCCCCGCCCATATTCAGCTTGCCGCCCGCGATCGCCGCGCCAATAATCGGCATCGACAGCTCCATACCGAGAATCTTACAGGCCATCACCGGCTCGCTTACGGCGTGCACCACCTTCAGATTCAGGCGGTACCCGGCCAGCGCCGCCACATTATTCTGAAACGAAGCCCCGGTGCCGATCCCGCCCATGCCGGGCATCTCCCCGGCGCAAGCCACCCCGTTGCACACCGGGCACACCCGGCACGCGCCGTTGAACTTCTCCCGCGCAGTCTGCTTCAAAGTCTTCCAATCCATCGTTTCAACCTCCATACAACTGACAATTTTCCCCGGAACAATAACGGGCTTTTAACCCAGCCTCTATAATTTCGCGCCACTCGTGGCCGACTCCTCCCCCCGGCGCATGAAAAAACGCCATAATGTCCATGCTATTAGCGCATCGCCAAAACTCGCACAGGAGGCAACGCCATGACCATCGCCGAAAAAATTATGGCCCAGGCCGACACCGCCCTCAACATGATGTTCGACAAAGAGCCTCCCAACCGTGTCGAAGCCGCCGCGCTCTACGCCAGCATCATGGCCGGCCGCCAGAACGTCGCCACCCTAGCCGTCCTCTACAACCAGGCCCGCGACGCCGACCTCAGGGCGCTCCTCAAACGTTCCATCGACGAACAGACCGAGTGGCTCACCAATCACGCCGAAAAAACCCTCGCCGCCGCCGGCGCCGACCTGCCCGCTCTCCACTTCATGCGGCGCGACCTCCTCGACAAACCGCTCGACC
Source organism: Sporomusaceae bacterium (assembly GCA_031460455.1). Lineage (NCBI taxonomy): Bacteria > Bacillati > Bacillota > Negativicutes > Selenomonadales > Sporomusaceae > Sporomusaceae bacterium. The sequence continues at coordinate 388,313 of JAVKTQ010000002.1, read as the reverse complement.
TCCCCGAAGCGGCCCGCTTCAGCGACCAGGAAATCGCCCTCCTCCTCGCCAACATGGCCAAAACCTCCCAAATGGCCGTCCTCGCCGCCATGCACAACTGCTACCAGCCCTACCTCGCCAAAATGTACCAGGACGTCCTCGACAAAGCCACCGACTACAACTTCAGCCTCATGCAGCTCGTCCTCAACAAGGGCTGGCTGCCGCACCTCCACAAACTCCAGCACTGAACGCGAACCGGGACTAGCCTCCCGGTTCTTCATTTTTCGCCCGGCCCCCGCCCATTCACGGCGCAACAATTTGACATATATCGACTAATTTTGCACATTTACACAGGAATCGTCATATTAATAGCGAATTTTTCCATTAATTAGCTACTGGGGAGGCGAGAATCGCTTGAGTATCAAAAACAAGTTCCTGTCTGTCATGATCGTGGCCCTGCTAGCCGTCACCCTTATGGTCAGCGGCCTACAGCTCTATTCCATCTATTCGGCCGTCGAGCGCGACGCCCTTGCGGCCATGGAAGGGCAGAGCGCCATGCTCGGCCACGAAGTCAACACCTGGTTCATGACCTTCTGGCAAACTGGACAGATTCTCGCCAAGCAACCCGCCCTGCTCTCCGGCGACCATCCGGCCATAATGCAGCAGCTCAGGGTCGCCCAGAGCAACATGCCCGGCATAATGGCCATCAACATCACCGACCGTGCCGGCAAAATCATCACCGGCTACCCCTTCGACCCCAAAATGCTCGGCGCCAGTCTCGCCGACCGGGCTCACTGGAAAGCGTCGATCAACAGCGGTAGCGTCACCGTCAGCGACGTCGTCGTCAGCCGCACCACCGGCAAACCCACCGTCGTCATCGCCTACCCCCTCCAGGACGGCAAACTGGACACCGTCGGCGTCATGACCTTGAGCCTCGACCTCACCTTCCTCCAATTCCTCCTCAACGACCTCAAATCAGGCTACAGTGGCCTGGCCGCCATAATGACCCCCGACGGCCGCTTCATCGCCCACAACGTCGAGCAGCTCGTCAAAGACGGCAAATCAGCCTCGCCCGAACTTGTGCAGCTTTTCCAGGACAACACCGGCAAGCCGAAATCCTATATATCCTCCCTCGGCCAGCCCAGCTACATATCCCTCCATCAGGCCGTCGGCCCCGGCTGGTATGTGGCCACCTCCCTCCCCAAAGCCGAGCTCATGAAAGGCTTCTACGGCGGGATCAAAAGCAGCGCCCTTCTCCTCCTCGCCGCCCTCCTCCTCATCACCCTCGCCGTCTGGTGGCTCATCGGCCGCATGTTCCGCCCCCTCACCCTCGTGACCCGTGAAGTAGCGAAGCTCGGCGCCGGCGACCTCACCCTGTCCGTCGACCACCGCTCCCGCGACGAACTCGGCCAGCTCGCCGCCGCCGTCAACGACACCGTCAAAAACCTGCGCTCCATCGTAGGCACCGTCCAGAGCAACGCCGAATCCCTGTCTGCCTCCAGCCAGCAATTAGCCGCCACCACCGACGAAGCCGGCCGGGCCGTCAGCCAGGTCGCCGCAACCGCCGGCGAAATCGCCAAAGGCGCCGACGAGACCGGACGGGCGGTAGCGGGGGCCGCCGAGCGCACCGCCGAACTCAATGACCTCGCCGCGACCGTCGCCGGCGAAATGCAGGCGCTGACCGGCAACGCCAAAGCAATCAGCGCCGCCGCCAGCAAAGGCCAGTCCGCCATCGACGAAGCGACCGCCGTCATCCGCGGCATCGCCGACACCACCGCCGCCAACACCCGGCTGGCCGGGGAACTCAACACCAAATCCCAGCAAGTGCGGGAGATCGTCGAAATGATCAACACCATCGCCGGCCAGACAAACCTGTTGGCCCTCAACGCCGCCATCGAGGCCGCCAGGGCCGGCGAACACGGCCGCGGCTTCGCCGTCGTCGCCGAAGAAGTCCGCAAACTCGCCGAACAGTCCGGGCAAGCCGCCGAACAGATCGGCGCCATCATCGGCGACATGCTCGGCGACATCGACGGCGTCGTCCGGGCCTTCGCCGGCACCAGCTCCGCCGTAGCCGGCGGCGTCGAAACCATCACCCGCGCCAACGCCAGCTTCAGCGAAATCACCGCCACCGTCGACGTCACCGCCGCCAAAGTCGCCGAAGCCGTAGGCATGGCCAACCGTCAGGCCGCGGCCGCGGCCAGCATCAAAGACGCCATCCAGAACGTCGCCTCCGTCGCCGAACAGTCCGCCGCCGCCACCGAAACCACCGCCGCCAGCGCCGAAGAAGTCAACGCCTCCATCGAGGAAATCTCTGCCAGCGCGCAGGCGCTTAGCCAAGTGGCCGACGAACTCAACCGCTCCGTTATGCGCTTTAAGCTGTAAAACAGGGGGACTGGCTAAAAAGTCCATCTGCGGCGTTGCTCCTCGGCTGCCATCCTCAGCGTACGTTCGTGTACGCGCGATGCTGTTAAACCGATCCTGTGCAAACAACGCATCTAAACGTTGTCGCGGAGGAAACGGTGGTGACAGCCTCCGGTGCGCCTTGCATCTGGAGCTTTTTAGCTCAGTCCCGGCAATTCAAGATAGTATTGGGACCGTCTTGAAGCGGCGCTTTGGGACGGTCTCTTCATTTTTTTAATCCTGTTTGTGCCGCGCCTCCGGCGCGGCGTCCATGGAAGGATTTTCCGCGAAGTATAGGGAAGTATATCGGCAATTGTCGATGACGGGAGGCGTATTTTATGACAATCCTGCGGAAACTCGTCGCAATCGCCCTGTTTGCCTGCCTCGCGGCCGGCGGCGGCGCAACCGCCGCGGCCAGTTTTGGCTACGCCTGGCACGTTCCCCAGCCCCTGGCGTCCACCGACGCCGCCATCGCGGCGATCAAAGAACTCAGGCCGTTCCTCACCCGCGACGCAAACTACAACCAAATCCAGGACTTCGCCGTCGACCAGAACATGCTTCAGATCGTCTTCGCCTACGGCGCCAATGCTCTCCGTTGGGGAATTGACTTCAGCAAAGTGACAGGCTTTTCGCAGATGGACGATGACGAAGGAAAATACTATTCGATGATGAACATCAACCCTGCGGACACCTTCTTTATCGCCAGTCCAGCCCACGGCCGCAAACTGATCGACGCCGTCGCCACCCTGGCGATCGCCCAGAACGCGCCGTTGCCTCCCTACTACGACTTCAGCATCGCCACCGGCAGCGCCGGCTACCTCGAAAAGGTCCTCAAACAGGCCAATGTCGCCGCCGGCGCGGTCGTCCATTCAGGCGCCCCCGGCTCGCCCCTGACGTCGGAGGATGTCATCGTCCAGGCCACATATGCCGGCAAAACCTATCCGATCACCGATAAAGGCTCGTGGAACGCCGCCTGCCGGGAAGCGGTCGCCGGCAAGGCGGAGGAAACCGTCGTCGCCCGAGTCGTCCGCAACGGAGCCACGTCCGACAAGCAGGTCAAGCTTATTAATTATGCTTTCAACGCCAGCATCGCCAAGGGCGGCCAAAGCAGCGGCCAGAGCGGCGGCCAGGCCGGCCCGCCCAAGGGCTTCGGCCTCCAGCTCCGCCTGCTCGACGCCCAGGAGCTCAAAACCCTAAGCCTTGACCGCCCGGTGGCCTTCCTCGTCCTGTCGGTCGCCCAGGACAGCTTCGCCGACAAGATGCAGATCAGGGAAAAAGACGTCCTCCTGGCCATCAACGGCGTCGACATCGCCTCCCCGACGCAGCTCATCGAGATGCTTAACAAGGGACCGATCATGGCGATAAAAGTCTGGCGCGACGGCGCGGCCGTCACGCTCCAGGGCGTGCTGACAATTTAATCCCGCGCCGCCATCAGGCGGCCACAAAAAAAGGCCCTCTTTTCAGAGGGCCTTTCCCTGTATCCTACTGCTTCGTGAACTGGTCCTTGCCCACCCCGCACACCGGGCACACCCAGTCGTCGGGGATATCCTCGAACTTCGTCCCGGCCGCGATGCCGTGCTCGGGATCGCCCGCCGCCTCGTCGTAAACATAGCCGCACACGCTGCACTCCCACTTCGCCATAGCCAATCCTCCTTAATAGTTGCTGTTATATAAATTGTACCAATAACAAAGCCAAAAGGCAAATCCGGCCGTTCAGAAAGCCCCAGATGCAAGGCGTACCGGAAGAACGCGCCGCGACGCGTACTTGGATGTACGCTAGCAAGCGCTCTGAGGAACAACGCAGCAGATGGGGCTTTCTGAACGGCCGGTAAATCTACATATTATACCGCCTCTTCCTTAACCTCCAGCGCCCCCTCCGCCGCCGGCTGGGTCGCCAGGCTCACCGCCCACAGCGTCAGCGCGCTGATCGGCAGCGTTATCACCAGCGGATCGATATACGTCCACGGGGCCGACGCCAGCGACTTGACCCCGAACAGGCTCTGGCACACGCCGAAGATCGCCGCCTCCTTTTCATGCACCACCAGCACCAGAGTTAGATAAGTCACGCTCGCCGCCACCATGCTCCAGGCCGCCCCGGCCGGCGTCACCCGCGGCCAGTAAAGCGCCGCGGCGTACATCGGCAGGAAGGCCGAGGCGCAGAAACCGAAAAACAGCGCGGTCGCAATAGCGATGATACCCGGCGGCAGCAGCAGCGACAGGGCCAACGTCAGCGCGAAGCCCGCCACCGTCCCCGCCCGGTTTAAAAGCAGCGTCCGCTTATCGCTCCGCCCCCGGCCGGGGTTGAGATCGTAGGAAAGCGAGCTCGAAATCAGATGGAACTGCCCGCTGAGCGTCGACATCGCCGCCGACAGCAGCGTGAACAGGAACAGATACTTCAGCCATTCCGGCATCGCCTGGGCGATGAACAGCGGAATCACCCTGTCGACATTGGGGGCCGCGCCGCCGGCGGCCGTCGCCGCCAGAGCAAGCCTGCCGGACGCCTCCACGAAATAGACGTTGGACAACGCCCCGACCGTAAACGCCACCCCGGTCATGAAGAGAATAAAAACCCCGCCGACCCCCAAAGCCCGGTTAAGGTCGCGCGAACTGGCCACCGTCATATAGCGCACCGCCAGCTGCGGCTGGGCAAGCACCCCGATGCCCACCCCCAGGACGAGCGTCGAAACCACAAACCACCAAATTTCCGAGCCGAAAGCCGGCATCGCGGCCCAGCCCTGATGGCCCTTCGCCGCCAGCGCCGCCGGCACCAGCGCCCTTAAAGCCTCCAGCTTGCCATGGGCGGCCGTCACCCCGCCCAGCTTCACATACGTCAGCACGATCAGCACCGCCATGCTCACAAACATTATCGTCGACTGAAAAGCGTCGTTGTAGATCACGCCCCGCAGACCGCCGAAATAAACGTAGCCGAGAACGATGGCGGCGAACACCGTCAGAGCGGCGACATAATCCAGCCCCAGCGCCTCTTCCATATAGCGGGCCCCGCCGATCATCACCGCCGCCGCGTAAAGCGGCATCGTCAGGCTGAGCACCGCCGCCGCGAACCGCCGGATGAAAGGCGACTGGAAACGGGCGCCGAGGAATTCGGGGAACGTATTGACCTTGAGAGCGTGAGCCATCGCCCGCGTCCTGAGTCCGAACACCACGAACGCCACGAAAATGCCGACAAAAATATTGAACACCGTCAGCCACAACAGGCTCAGCCCATACACCCCGGCCGCGCCGCCGAAACCGACGATCGCCGACGTCGAAATGAACGTCGAGCCGTATGCCAGCGCCATCAGCACCGGGTGGACGTTGCCGCCGGCGATCAGATAGTCCCGCGAAGACTTCGTATGGCGATATCCCAGATAGCCCAGCAGGGCCGTGGCCCCGACGAACAGCGCCAGCATCCCGTAAAGCAGGTAATGATTCATAACGATTCATCCTTTCAAATTAATCTTTTTTACCCGCCAAAACCGCCCAGCCCACGCACAGCCCCGCCGCGCCCAGGCACAGCAGATAAGCGGCGATTATCCACGGATCGCTCAAACCCAGCACTTAAACCTCACCTCCCTCGCCGGACGAAAATACAAAACTCCCGCCCCTTGTGCAAAAAGGGGCGGGAGAATATTATCCCGCGGTACCACCCTCATTGGATAACACGGCTCACGCCGCGCATCCGTCTCATCAGGATACGGGCAGGCCAAAGCCGCCGATATCCCCTTCCCTGTAACGGCGGAAGACCCGGCGAAGCCTACCAGCCGCCTTCCGGCGGCCTTCAGCCAGCAACTCCGAGGAGAACTTCGGCATCGTCGTCCGCACCGGGCTCACACCTTTCCCCGGTTCTCTGGGCCGAACTCCCAAGCCTACTTTTCCTCTTCATGGTTTTTCTGGGCTACTATTAAGTTAATTGCATTAATTGTAACGTCATTAGCCATCCAAGTCAATACATTTTAAATATTTGTAATTAACGTCTCTCGTCAGAAACCAAACGTCCCTATATAGTAAAAAGCAAAAGGCCGTTCAGTACCGTCCAGATGCAAGGCGGCTCCAAGATCGCGCCGCGACGCGTACTCGGATGTACGCTAGCAAGCGACCGCAGGAACAACGCAGCAGATGGGCGGTAATCAACGGCCGAGAATCCACAAACAGGGCAAAGGCCCGCAATGATCTACGCTACAGCCCACCCCAATCACTACATACCTATACGCAACCTTTCGGCTACGCACAAGCATTACACAACTGGAGCAGACCTTTGCTCGACTACCAGGAGTACCTGCCGAACCTGCCGCAGTCTCCCGACAACGACAGACCCAAGTACAGTTTTCCGGGAAACCTCTCCGGCACCCCTGACAGTCTTAGCTCGACCGCCATACATCCCTTTTGACCACACGACAACAGTTGGGCTGCCGTACAGCCTTACAAGACACATGACGATCTGCCCGCCGACTAACGCCGAACCCCTGGTGAGACCCGACGCCAATCTTTGGCCGACTGATACCGAACCCCGTGTGAGATCCGGCACCAATCTTGGCTCGACCATTACGAACCTCTGCGATACTATTATGACCCGAAAAACCGCCATCATGCATGGAAAAAATAGACTGCGTAGGAAATCCATCTGCGGCGTTGCTCCTCAGAGCGCCTTGCATCTGGAGCTTCCTACGCAGTCTAAAAATTACTTACTGCTTATCAGCGGCCGTAGCCAGGCGGCAAATCCTCCGGGCTGTTCATATTTCGCAGCATCCGCAGCTCCGGATCTAAGCTCGCCAGCTCATCCTTGCTTACACGGCGCAGGCTTACCATATCGTAAAAATCGACCACCCGGTAGCGGCCGCCCGCCAGCAGCGCCTCGACCGCCGGCAGGCAGCGATGATGGTATACGGCGTGCAGCGGATGGAAATGCCCGTCCACATAAGGCGCCGCCGCGTCGTAACCCTCGGCCGCCTTCGCCATATAGGCGACAGCGTCGGCCCGCAAATACGGCATATCGCAGGCGGCCACGAAACTGTAGCCCTCCCCTGACGCCAGCAGCCCGGCGTGGATGCCGGCCAGCGGCCCGCAGCCCCGGTAACGGTCGGCCACCACCGCCACCTCCGCCAGAGAGATGGCCCGCGGCACATTGCTCACCACGATCAGGCGGCCGCAAACGGGGGCCAGCGCCGCCAGCACCGTATTGAGGAGATCGCCCTCCCCCCACGGCAGACAGGCCTTATCCCGGCCCATGCGGCTACTTTGGCCGCCGGCCAGCACGATCCCGGTCAGCGGCGTAATAACATCAGCCATCTTTCCCCTCCCGGCGCTGGAAAAATGCATACACCGCCTCGGCCGCCGGCCGCGTCATCCCCGGCGCCGCCGCCAGCTCCTCCACCGTCGCCGCCTTGATCTTCGCCATGCCGCCGAAATGCTCCCACAGCGCCTTGCGGCGGGCCGGGCCGATCCCCGGCACATGGTCGAGCACCGACACCAGGTTGCGGCGGGCCCGCAGCTTGCGGTGATAAGTTATCGCGAAGCGGTGGGCCTCGTCGCGGATGCGCTGCACCAGGAAAAGCGCCTGGGAACTGCGCGGCAAGATGAGCGGCTCGCTCTCCCCCTCGCGGAAAATATGCTCGAACTCCTTCGCCAGCCCCACAACCGGCACAGCGACACCCTGCTCGCGGATAACCGCCAGCGCGGCGCTCAGCTGCCCCTTGCCGCCGTCGATAATCACCAGATCGGGCAACGGTCCTTCCGCCCCCCGGAAACGCCGCCCCACCACCTCCGCCATCGAGCGGAAATCGTCCGGCTTGCCCTCCACCGTCTTAAGCTTGTAGCGGCGGTACTCGTCCTTGTTGGCCGCGCCGTCCTCGAATACCACCATCGACGCCACCGTCTCCGCCCCCTGGATGTGGGAAATATCGAAACACTCGATCCGCGCCGGCGGGGCCGGCAGGCCGAGATACTCCGCCAGCTCCGCCACCGCCCCCGCCGTCCGCCCGACGTCGGCCGCCAGGCGGGCCGCCTGCTCCGCCAGCACCACCGCCGCGTTGTCGGCCGCCATCGTCACCAGATCGCGCTTCGTGCCGCGCTTGGGCGCCTCCACCCTCACCCGGCCGCCCTTCAGGCCGCTCAGCCACTCGGCCAGCAGCTCCTGCTCGGGCAGCGCCTCCGGCAGCAGCACCTCGCGCGGGATGAACGCCGCCTGGCTGTAATACTGCTTCACGAACGCCGCCAGCGCCGCGGCGTCCTCCTCGTCCTCGCCGCCGGTCAGCAGGAAATGCTCCCGCCCTACCAACTTGCCGCTGCGGATGAAGAACACCTGGGCGCACGTGCCGGCCGCCGAGCGCGCCAGTCCGACCGCATCCTGGTCGCCCGCGCCGGTCACGATATTCTGCTTCTCCACCACCTTCTCCACCGCCGCCACCTGGTCGCGCAGGCGGGCCGCCCGCTCGAACTCCAGGTTCGCGGCCGCCTCCGCCATCCGCCGCCTCAGCTCCTTCACCACATCGTCCGAGCGCCCCTCCAGCAGCAGCAGCACCGCCCGGATCATCTCCCCGTACGCCTTCTCGTCCACCTTGCCGGCGCAGGGCGCCAGGCAGCGCTTGATATGGTGCTGCAGGCACGGCCGGGGCGCATCCAGCTTGCGGCAGGTACGCAGCGGGAACAGGCGGCGCAGCAGGGCAACCGTCGCGTGGATCGCCCCGGCGTCGGTATAAGGGCCGTAATAGCGCGCCCCGTCCTTTACCACCCGCCGCGTCACATAAACCTGGGGATACGGCTCGTTCACCGTCACCTTCACGTACGGGAAGCTCTTGTCGTCCCGCAGGCTGATATTGTACTTCGGGCGGTGCTTCTTGATCAGATTGCACTCCAGGATCAGCGCCTCGATCTCCGACGCCGTCACAATGAACTCCAGATCGGCGATGCGGGCCACCAGCGCCACCGTCTTCGGCGAATGAGCGCGGCTGGTCTGGAAATAAGAACGCACCCTGTTCTTCAGGTTGACCGCCTTGCCGACATAGATGATCCGGCCGCTCGCGTCCTTCATCAGGTAAACGCCCGGCTTATCCGGCAAATGGCTCAGTTTTTCCGTCAGCTCGCTCGCCATGGATACCCTCCCGTGCGGAACATCGTACTTGTATTATAGCAAGCCGACCCGCCCCGCGCCAACCCATCCGCCCGCGTCCGCCCGCAAAAGCAAACGGCCGGCTTTTCGCCGGCCGCAGCAATCCTCAATTCTGATAACGTATTACCCTTCCTCGATATAAACGTACGGCACCTCGCGGCGAAGGAGACAGGCGATATGCGCCTGTGTCAGCCGCCCACCCTTTTCGAGAAGAACGATTCCCTCGCGGGAAACCACCTCGCGGCCCACCACCAACCCCGGCGTCAACTCATTAACAGTCATCTTCTTCATGGCGCACCTCCTTTCCCATAATCCGCAACTACCGGCCAACGCGCCGCCAGATCGTTCCCGCGGCCTTATCGGCTCTTGATCTTGCGCAGATCCCTGACCTGAACCTGCCCCACAGGCCGCCGGAAAAAGCTTTTCGGCTCCGACACCGTCGCATAAACATACGCGGCCAGCAAAACCACGATAATCCCCCCAGCGGCGAGCAAATATGCGAAATCCAATCCCGGCATCGCTTCTCCCCCTCCGCCAGCCGGTCGCGCCCCGCATCATGGCGGGCGCCCGGCCCATAAAAATAGCGCCAGTCGTATCAAAGACTGCCGCGGAGAAAAGCAATTCGCCTCAGCGAATAGGCAACCTGGCAGTCATAGACACCCGTCCTTAGACCCATGGCTTTGCGTCCCTGTCTTTCGACAGGTTTGCTGCTATAATGTTTTCGACAATATTCTTCAAAAATTCATACTATTTACTTAATATTAGCGCGTTTTCATGTCGTTGGCAAGCCTTTTTAGTACTAAAGTCTCAAAATACCGGGCCTTTTGTCCTATTTTCCCCTACCCCTCCGGCCCGCCCCCCGCCGCCCGGGTACGGGGTATTTTTACGCCGGAAAAAGGAAATTGCCGCTTGCTGCTGGAATATATCCACAGTGAAAAAACATCCGGAAGGGGTCTTATAATGGCAACCGTAACAAACAAATACCTCGGCAGCCTGCGCACCGAATGCGTCCACCTTCAATCAGGCAACAAACTCATCACCGACGCCCCCGTCGACAACCAGGGCCGCGGCGAAGCCTTCTCCCCCACCGACCTCGTCGCCACCGCCTTCGGGTCCTGCGTCCTCACCATCATGGGCATCGCCGCCCAAACCCACGGCTTCTCCATCGAAGGCGCCGAAGTCCAGACAACCAAAGTCATGGGCACCGACCCGCGCCGCATCGTCGAGCTCATCAGCGAATTTACCCTGCCGCACGACAACTACAGCCCCAAACAGAAAAAGATCATCGAGCTCACCGCCAAAGAATGCCCCGTATTCAACAGCCTCCACCCCGACATGAAAAAAACCATCACCTTCAAATACCGCACCTGATTCACACACGAAAAGAGACCGCCGCAGAGCCTTGCCGCTCCGGACGGTCTTTTTTTCGTCTCTTCGAATTGCCAGGATTGAGATAAAATGCTCCAATCCCCTTTTATTCAGTACGAGCTCTACAGCGCGTCTCCTTGATTAAAAACGACAACGCCAGCCCCACGGCCAGCACCGCCGCGCACAGCCAGAACGCGCTCTGCCAGGCTTCTCCCGGATAAACCTTCACCCCGTTCTCGACCGCGCCCTGCCAATGCAGATCAAGCACCCAGCCGAAAATCGGCTGCATCAGCGCCGCGCCCACAAACGGTCCCGAATTGGTGAACCCGGCCGCGATACCGGTCATATGCGGCAGATTGACCTCGCGCACGCAGGCCACCGAAATCGTGATCCCCGACACCCCCAGGCCGATCGCCAGAGCGATGGGGTAAACAGCCCACACCGGCGGTTTACCGCCGTTCCACACCGTCAGCGTCAGCCACACCGCCAGAAAAAACGCGGTCGCGACGGTAAACGGCAGCCGCCTGTACCCCAGCCGGTCCGAAAAAAAGCCGACCAGCGGCCCGCCGATCATGTTGCCGGCCACTACCAGCAGCATCAGATTGGACGCCTCGACCCGCGACATGCCGTACACCTGCATGAAATACGGCACGCCCCACACGCCGAGGAACGCCATGAACACCCCGTAAATCGCGATCGCCGACAAAAAAGGCGGCCAGGTATAGCGGTTGCCCAGCACCGCCCTGATGCACGCCGCCACACTGTCCCGGGCCGTAATCGTCGCCGCCGGCGCCCCGCCTTCGCGCTCCTCCACCGCCGCTATCGGCGGCAGCCCCACATCGGTCGGGCGGTCGCGGATCGCCAGCCAGCATACCGCCGCCATCGCCAGCGAATAAGCGGCGATAATATAAAACGCCGCCCGCCAGTCAAACGCCTCCACCACGAACGCCAGCGGCGTCGCCGCCAGCATCGACCCGGAGTTGCCCACCAGCACCGTTAGGCCGCCCATTGTGCCGAACTCCCGCAGCCGGAACCACTCGGCGTGGATCTTGATCAGATTGATGAACAGCAACCCGACGCCCAGGCTCGACAAAAAGCGGCCGGCGTACAGGGCGGTCATACTCTCGCTCGCCCCGAACACCACCGCTCCGCCTGTCGCGATCACCAGCGCCAGCGTTATCGACCGCCGCGGCCCCCAGAAATCGGCCAGGATACCGGCCGGCATCTGCATCGCCGCGTACGTATAAAAATAAATCGACGAAAGGACCCCCAGCTCGGCCGCCCGCTCGATCGCGAAATCGCGCATCAGACTGTCGGCCACCACGCCGGTCGCCGTCCGGTGAAAATACGCCGCCAAAAATGCCAGCGCCACCGGCGCCCACACAATCCACCGCCGCCGCTCCAGCGCGCGCACCCGCGCCTGCCAGCAGCCCTGTTCCTTATCTTGTCCCATTTACCGCGCCAGCTCCCAACCCGTATATTGCCGCTATCTCATCACTTCTCGGCCGGCGCGGAATGTCCTGCCTAAGAGGACGTACTCTAGCCCCGGCGGGCGATCATCTCGATCTCCACCCGCGCCCCGAGCGGCAGCGCCGCCACACCGACCGTCGACCGCGCCGGATAAGGCGCCGCGAACTTCGTCGCGTACACCGCGTTCATCGCCGCGAAATCGCCGATATCGGTCAGGAAAACATTCACCTTCACCACATCGTCCAGCGTCAGCCCGGCCGCCGCCAGCACATTATTGAGATTCTCGAAACACTGCGCCGTCTGGTCGCCCACGTCGCCCGCCACCAGCTTGCCCGTCTTCGGGTCGAGCGGCGTCTGCCCGGACAGATAGACAATGTCGCCGGCCGCCACCGCATGCGAATACGGCCCCACCGTCGCGGCTCCCGCCGCGCTGAAAGCTATCCTTGTCATATGCATCCTCCTCCTAACGGCTATGGCTGAAATGGCCGCGGTTGGCCAGCGGCTTGATCGTGCTCACCCAGCGGTTCGTGTAGTTGAAAAACCCCGCCACATACGCCGCCTCCAGGACCTCGTGATCGTTGAAGCCCACCGCCCGCAGCTTATCAACCTGATCGGTGTCGATCTCCCGCGGATACGCGGTCACGAAAAACGCGTAATCGCACAGCGCCCGCTGCTTCGGCGTCAGCTTGGCCGACCGGTAATTATAGCTCAGCGTATCCACCCAGGCCGGATCGTCCACCATCCCGCGCAGCGCGTCGGTATGCGTCGTCAGGCAATACGCGCAGTTGTTCGTCGCCGACACCACCAGCCCCATCATCTCCTTGTCGGCGTTCGAAAGATAGCACGTCTCCGGCGTAAACAGCGACGCCTTGAAATCGAGAAAACCCTTGTACTGGAGCGCATTGAGCGGCAGCACCTTGAACAGATTATTAATGAACCCCCAGTTCTTCTCCTGAAAATCGGTGAACTTGTCGAATATCTCCTGCAACTCGGGCGGCACCTCCGCCGCATCGGGCTTCTGCAGATAAGAAAGCTGCTCGTCGTATTTGGCCACGTAAAAACCCCCCTCGCATCTTTTTCCATTTAATTCGACTAAAAAAAGGGATATTCCTTTCTCTCCGCCCGCTCCCGAAAATAAGCCTCCCGAATACGGCGCGTGACAAATCAGGCATAATAGGATAAAATACCCACATACGTTTGTTGCAAAAAGAAAGGGGTTCAGGATGCTTGTTCACCAGCTGATCTCCAGGGGAACGGACGACACCGTCGCCTTCTACGGCAAAGAAAACCCTACCTATAAACAGCTCCGCGCCCAAGTCGCCGCCTGGCGGGCCTTTCTCCACGCCAGCGGCGTCACAGCCGGCGACAACGTCGGCCTCACCGCCCGCAACGCCGTCGAATTCGTCTACAGCTACATGGCCGTCGTCAGCCTCGGCGCCGTCGTCGTGCCGCTCAACTTCCAGCTCACCGCCAGAGAAATCGCCTACATCGTCAACGACGCCCGCATCCGCCACCTCATCACCGCCGAACCCCTCGACCTCGGCGCCGAGCTTGAGCGCTGCGGCTACCAGGGCGACCTCGCCCAATACGTCATCCCCGCCGTCAAGGCCCGGCTGGCCGCCGCAGCCTTCCCCCCCGCCCCCGACGCCGACGCCGGCCTCGAAGCCGACAGCCACTGCGCCATCATCTACACCTCCGGCACCACCGGCAACCCCAAAGGCGCCGTCCTCAGCCACGGCAACCTCGTCGGCAACGCCGCCGCCTTCCGCGAAGCGCTGACCGTCACCGCCGCCGACAACGTCCTCTGCGTCCTCCCCATGTACCACTGCTTCGCCTGGACCTGCGCCGTCCTCAACCCCCTCCTCTGCGGCGCGTCCGTCACCGTCCTCGACGGCTTCACCCCCAAGGAAACAATCGCCGCCATCAAAGAATACGGCGTCACCGTCATGTACGGCGTACCGCCCATGTATAACGTCCTCGCCCGCGCCGGCGAACCCGGCGACCTCGCCGGCGTGCGCATCTTCGTCTCCGGCGGCGCCCCCCTCCCCGAAAAAATCGCCCGGCAGTTCGAGGAAAAGCACGGCGTCCCCATCATCGAAGGCTACGGCCTCTCCGAAGCCTCGCCCGTCGTCACCCTCAACCCGCCGTCCAAAACCAAATACTACTCCATCGGCAAACCCCTGCCCGGTCTTGACGTCAAAGTCGTCGGCCCCAAAGGCGAACCCCTCGCCCCCGGCGCCGTCGGCGAAATCGTCGTCAAAGGCCCCAGCGTCATGCAGGGCTACTACAACCTGCCGCTCGAAACCTCCCTCGCCCTGCGCGACGGCTGGCTGCACACCGGCGACCTCGCCTACCGCGACACCGAAGGCTACTTCTTCATCGTCGACCGGCTCAAAGACCTCATCATCGCCAACGGCGAAAATGTCTACCCCCGCGAAATCGAAGAACTGCTCTACGCCTACCCCGGCGTCACCGAAGCCGCCGTCATCGGCATCCCCGACGAACTGCGCGGCCAGGCCGTGCGGGCCTACCTCGTCCTCGCCGAAGGCCACACCCTCGACAAAAAAGCCGTCCGCGACTACCTCGCCGCCAACCTCGCCGCCTACAAACTCCCCCGTGACTTCGTCGTCCTCGACGCCCTCCCCAAAAACCAGACCGGCAAAATACTGAAGCGAGTCCTCCGCGACCGGGTCGCCGGCGCCGCCGAGCAGGTAGGTTAATAAACATAACAAAAGCCTGAACCCTCAAAGGTTCAGGCTTTTTCATTCGGCGCAATCCTGTCCAGCGCCGCCACGAACTCCTCCGCCCGCTGCGTCCCGATCAGAATCCGCTTGCCGTCGGCCAACACGAACTGCACGCCCCGGTCGCCGCTCACATTGTAAGCGTCCCCGCCCCGTCCCGAGCGGATGCCCCAGCCGCCGTACTCCACCAGCGGCCTGTAGGTGCGCGCCTCATAAGCGTGGATATACGCCGGCGGCAGCACCCGGTACGCAAAATGGAACGGCGCAAACCGGAAATGCACCCCCGCCGGGCTCACCACCGTCACCAGCCGCAGCAGGCGGAAAAACACCGGCATGCCGATGCCGAACGCCAGCCAGATCACCGTCAGCATCACATTCGAAGCCGGGTTATCGCCGAACGGCCGCCCCATAACCACCTGACTCACGAACCCGTACCAGGCTATCCCGGCTGTAGCCACATTCACCAGCCACAGCCACCGCTGGCGGAACTGCTGCTCCTCGCGGAAAATCGCCCCCGCCGGTTCATTCATTGTCGTATCCCTCTCAGCCCTATTTAATCGCCAGCGAATCCATGATCCGCTTGGCGGCCGGCAAATACCGCTCATAGTTGTCTTCCTCGGCGGTGAAGGTCACCACATAGGCTTTGCCGTCTATCAGCGTCACCGACTGCAGGATGTGGAGGTTGAATACTCCCTGGCGGCCCGTGTACTCGATCAGCTTCGCCGGCTGTCCAGACAGGATCGAATCGCGGCTATCCTTCGGACTGTACTCCGTAATGAACACCGCCAGCTTGGCCTTGGCCCGTTCTATATACTTCCCGAGCGTCATTCCGGGGTGGGCCGACACATCCTCGACAATAATATTCACATTCTCGCTGAACTTGTCTTCCTTCGACTCCAACGGCGAAGCGAAAATAACGGCGGCCCCCATCAGCCCCTCCACCGCCTTCCACCCCGCAGGATACTGCGCCTCAAGGCCGGAGTCAGCGTTCCGGTACACAGGCATCGCATCCTGCGCCGCCTTGCCGTCGGCGCCCAGGGGTGCGGCGTCGGCGGCCAAGGGAATAACAAGCGCCGCCGCGACCAGCATAGCTGTAAATAACCTTCTCATGTCAAGCCTCCTGTAGGCAAGATTAACAAACCGCTGCTTCCAGTATAGCCGTTTTTGCCCTCCGCCGGCAATCTACCCGCGCCCTACCGGCGCGGCAGCTCTTACTTTATCGTCACCGACGCGAAAATCCGCTGCGCCGTCGGCAGATGCTTCGCGTAGCTGGCCTCCTCGGCCACATACGTTATCAGGAATGCCTTACCGTCCGCGATCGTCACCGCCTGGAGGAAATGGAGCTGGAAATCCCCCCGCCGGCCCGTGTATTCGATCAGCCTAGCCGGCCGGCCGGACACAGTATCGCTCTTGTTCCCGATCAGGCGGAAATCGACCAGCGCCCCCGGCAGCTTGGCGACGCCGCTCGCCGCGTAAGCCTCGGCCGTCAGCCACGGCTGGGCGGAAACATCCTCGACGATGACATGGACATTGTCGTTATACTTATCCTCGGCCGACTCCAGCGGCGAATGGAAAACGACGGTGACCCCGCGCACATCTTCAAGCGTCTGCCACCTGACCGGATACTCCGCCTTCAGCCCCAGGGCCGCGTTCTCGTACACCGCGTAGCCGTCCTTGCTCTCCCCGGCGTCCTTCTTCGACGCGGCAAAATAAGCAAAGGCGCTCACCAGCACCACAAACACCAGCAAAACAACGAAAAGCCTCTTAATACTCATTCCCGTACATTCCCCTGTCAAGCAACATATTTATCGCAGCTTCTAGTATAGCCTGTCTCCGTACCCGCCGCAAGAAAATACAAAAGACCGGCTCCGCTTGGGGAATCGGTCTTGTTAAGATGCATTGTGCCATTTCCCGCGTCGGGGGCGCAGCCTTGGGCTCCTATCCTCCGGGCGAACGCGCCGTAGGGCTTGGGCTACCCGCCCGCGATCACCGTCGTCAACGGGCGTCCATGCCCGATGACTCCTCTCGCGTCCGTCCATGGACGCTCGTGCGGCGGCGGGCAACCGCTTCGCCCACGGCGCGTATTCACCCTCCGCAAAGTCGCCCCGCACCTGCGCCCCCTCCGCTTGTGCTTATTTTTTCAGTGGGGTAGTAAAAATAAACCAGCACATCGGCTGGTTAAAATATCATGTTTCTGTTGGGGTGTCAGGCCCCCTGAGTTCGTACTGATAAAAACTCAAGTCAAGCCACTTGCCAAATTTATAGCCGGCTTTACGAATCGTGCCAGAATGGCTGAAGCCCACTTTCTCGTGCATCAACCTGCTACCTTCGTTGCTGGCGTCAATCCCGGCGACCATTATAGCGTAGCCTCCCGCGTCAGCTAGCTTGATAAGCTCTTGCAACAGGCCGGTTCCGATGTGTTTTCCCCGATAGTTCGGATGGACATAGACCGAATGTTCTATCGTGTACTTATAGGCGGGCCAAGCCCTGAAAGGTCCAAATGTTGCGAATCCAACAACGAGATTGTTTTCTTCAAACACCAAGACGGGAAAGCCATCAGCAACCTTCTTTTCATACCATGATGTCCTATCCTCAAGGGTATGGGGTCTATAATCGTAGACCGCTGTTGTGTTGAATATCGCATCATTGTATATTGCCAAGATAGCAGTTAAATCATCTCGCCCTGCATCGCGAATCATGAGGCTCACCTCCACATTGCGATAATATTATATAAAATTGGTTACAGTTTCCCGCGCCATTCGGCGCGGGTAGCGTTTTCACCACAATTCGTCGAAGTACGAATTAATCCTGTACTAACCCCTTCTCCCGCATAAACCCCGCCGCATATATCGCCGCGTCCACGCTGCGCGGCTCGCAGGCGTGCAGGGGCACTTCGGGGCCGAAGCCTTCGGGGCGCAGTTCGCGGCACAGCAGGCTGCCGAGCGTGGCGGTGAACCCTGCCGCGAATTCGCGGCACAGGTCGCCGATCTCCTCGTCGCTCAGCCCGCGCTCCACTCCGGCGATGCCGATGTACATCAGCCCGCCCTCCACCAGCCCGCACTGCGCGCCGAACCCGCCCGCGCCGTGCAGCCCCGTGGCCGCAGCGACCACCTGCGGGTGGATGGTCCGCCCGCCCAGCTCCGCCAGTATCGCCAGCACCGTCCGTGCGCAATTATCGTTCTCCTGCCAGTAATGCCTGCGCACCTCACCGGCCACCCATTCCCTGATATCCAATTCGCTGACCTCCAACATCACTTATTTTTACCGTTCTTCCACAATTCCCATAAAAACCCTTCAAGTCGACATACTATCCTCTCTCCACGCGCCTCTTCGTCTCCTAAAGAACTAAATCTATAGGCGTAAACCTGGCCCGGCCGCTAGGCAAAGCCAATTGTGGCCACCTTAACGTGCCGCAAGCTAAAATGTCCCACACAAATACAAAAAGACTACCCGCGCCATCCCTGCGCCGGTAGCCTTTTTACATTACTTGCTTTTGCTCTTGGTTTTCTTCCCCTTCTCCAGCACCGGCCTGTTTTGCAACGGTTACTTAGTCGCCGGCGCCGGCATCGGCATCCTGGTAACCAAAAGTTCGTCCGTCTTCACGAAAATCTTATCCATCGCCTTCATCACGGCCGCTTTCGTCCCGACGCCCCCGATCACCGCGCTGTTGTCCGCCTGCTCCGTAAACTTGCCGTTGTATATATATTTGCCGCCTTTGACGTCGATCAGTTTCACGGGAATGGTGACGGTGGCCGCGTAACCCTGGTTGAAGAAGGCCATCCAGTACTTCAGGATGGGCGGCTGCACTTCGGCATAAACCACGTAGTCGACATCCTCCCCTTCGAACGCCTGGAGAATGTCGGTGCGTTCGGCGGTGGTGATATCGGTGACGCCCATTTTATGCAGCTTCTCGACATACTTGTCGCCTTTGCGAATCTCGTACATCTTTAACTTGGCGTTGAGACGTTCAGTCAGTGCGGCGGAAATCTCGTCGTCATAAGTGGCTTTGGCATTATTGACGTAAATTGTGGCCACCACCGGTTTGGTTCTCGTATCCTCCTTCGGCAGTAAGACTATCTCGGCCGAAGCAGGAGCCGAGAAGATTGCGATCAACGCGACCGCCAGGCATCCAATGACCAACTTTCTCAGCAAATCAGTCAACCCCTTTGAAAAATTTACCATTTTCTAAATTCCCTACTGTGACTTATATTCCTGCTTCATTTACATTATTTTACATATTTTCTCCGCTGCTCTATACACAAAGCCCGGATTGCTCAATCCGGGCCTGCCTTTTCCTGCTACTTCTTCATCGGCAGCCTGTTGGTCAGCGCTTCGTCCGTCTTTGCGAGTATCAGCTCCAGTGCCGCCATCACCGCCCCCTTAGTGCCGACCCCGCCAATAACAGCGCTGTTGTCGGCATGCTCCGTAAACTTGCCGGTATAAAGATATTTACCGGCTTTAACATCGAGAATCTTCATGGGAACGACTATGGCAACCTTATACCCCGCGTTGAAAAACGCTATCCATTCGTTCAGTACCGGCGGCTGCACTTCTGCATAGACAACATAGTCTACGCCCTCTCCTTCAAATGCCTTGAGAATGTCGGCCCGTTCGGCGACGGAGATATCGGTCACGCCTATTTTATCCAGCTTTTCCACATACCTGTCACCCTTGCGGATATCGTACATCGCCAGTTTGGCGTTGAAACGCTCGGTCAGCTTAGCTGTGATCTCGCTGTCATAGGTGGTTTTGGCATTGTTGATATAAATCGTGGCCACAACTGGCTTTGAGGCAGGCTGCTCCTCGTCCGGCAATTCTGGGCCGGCCAGAACCGGGGCGGGACCAACGAGCAGCGCAACCGCCAGGCAGCATATCATCAGCATTCTGGGCACAACACCGTCAGCTCCTTTATTAAATCCACTTCAGTTTAATAAATTCCGCCACCACTTCCAGATTCCTGCCATATTAACATTATTTCCCATTATATTTGATGGATCGCCGGAGAGTAGGAGCCTAAACCTACGGCTAGGTCGCCAAAAAACGACCCCTCAACCTCAAAAAGGCTACCCGCGTCACACATGCGCCGGTAGCCCTTATTGAATTGCCGAAACTGGCTAGGAAGCTCCAGATGCAAGGCGCACCGAGGACGGGCGACGACGCGTACAAGGACGTACGCTAGCAACCGCCCGCAGGAGCAAGTGCACATGTTCTTAGCGCTTCAGCGCCTAGAACTGCGGCCTGCCCCTTGCGGGTACGCCGCAGATGGATTTCCTAGCCAGTTTTAAAGTTTTTGCCGCCCAGTTGAAGGCGCAGGTAGCCTTTTCTCATCACACAGCCTTGTTTTTCTTAGCAGCCTTCTTCCCCTTCTCCAGCACCGGCCCCAGGAACTTGCCCGTATACGAGACCGGCGTTGCCGCGATCTCTTCCGGGGTGCCCTGGGCGACCACCATCCCGCCCCGGTCGCCGCCTTCCGGCCCGAGGTCGATGATATGGTCGGCCGTCTTGATGACATCGAGATTGTGCTCGATGACCACCACGGTGTCGCCGCCGTCGACCAGCCGCTGCAGCACCTCCAGCAGGCGGTGGATGTCGGCGGTATGGAGGCCGGTGGTCGGCTCGTCGAGGATATAGAGCGTCTTGCCGGTCGAGCGCCGGGCCAGCTCGGTGGCCAGCTTTACCCGCTGGGCCTCGCCGCCCGAAAGCGTCGTCGCCGGCTGGCCGAGCTTGATGTAGCCCAGGCCGACATCCTTGAGCACCTCCAGCTTGCGGTGGATCTTGGGGATGTTCTTGAAGAACTCGACCGCCTCGTCCACCACCATATCCAGCACCTGGGCGATGCTCTTGCCCTTGTATTTCACCTCCAGCGTCTCGCGGTTGTAGCGCGCCTCCTTGCAAACCTCGCAGGGCACGTACACGTCCGGCAGGAAGTGCATCTCGATCTTGATGATGCCGTCGCCGCGGCAGGCCTCGCAGCGGCCGCCCTTGACGTTGAAGCTGAATCGCCCCGGCTTGTAGCCCCGCACCTTGGCCTCCGGCGTCTGGCTGTAAACCTCGCGGATGGCGTCGAACAGGCTGGTGTAGGTAGCCGGGTTGGACCGCGGCGTGCGGCCGATGGGCGACTGGTCGATATCGATAATCTTGTCGATATACTCCGCGCCGCGGATGGCGTCGTGCTCGCCCGGCCGCAGGCGGCTGCCGAACAGCCGGCCGGCCAGCCCCTTATAGAGTATCTCGTTCACAAGCGTGCTCTTGCCCGAACCGGACACACCGGTAACGGCGGTGAACACGCCCATCGGAAACCTCACCGTCAGGTTTTTGAGGTTGTTCTCCCGCGCCCCCGTCACCTCCAGCCACTTGCCGTTGGGCTTGCGGCGGGTCTCAGGCACGGGGATGGCCTTCTTGCCGCTCAGGTACTGGCCGGTGACCGACGACGGGTTGCGCTTGATCTCCTCCACCGTCCCCTGGGCGATAATGCGGCCGCCGTGCTCGCCGGCGGCGGGGCCGATGTCGATGATGTGGTCGGCGGCGTACATCGTGTCCTCGTCATGCTCGACGACCAGCATGGTGTTGCCGAGGTCGCGCAGCTTCTTCAGCGTCTCCAGCAGGCGGTTGTTATCCCGCTGGTGGAGGCCGATGCTCGGCTCGTCGAGGATGTAGAGCACGCCGACCAGGCCGGAGCCGATCTGGGTCGCCAGGCGGATGCGCTGGGCCTCGCCGCCCGAAAGCGTACCGGCCGCCCGGTCGAGGGTCAGGTAGTCGAGGCCGACGTTTAAGAGAAAGCCCAGCCGGGCCTTGATCTCTTTGAGAATCTGGTGGGCAATCGTGCGCTCGCGCTCGGTCAGGTCGAGGCCGGCGAAGAAATCGACGCAGTCGCCCACCGTCAGCTTCGTCACCTCGTAGATGCTCTTGCCCCCCACCTTCACGGCCAGCACCTCGGGCTTGAGGCGCGCCCCCTTGCAGGTCGGGCAGGGTTTGGTGCTCATGAATTCCTCGATGTCCTCGCGCGACCAGTCGGAGCTCGACTCCTTGTAGCGGCGGGCGAGCGTCGGGATGGCGCCCTCGTAGTGGGTGTGGTGGATGCGCCGTTCGCCGCGCAGGTTCTCGTATTCGAAGGTAACCTTCTCCTCCCCCGCCCCCCACAGGATGGTCTGCTGCACATCGGCCGGCAGCTCGTCCCACACGCTGTACAGCGAATGGCCGCGCTTCTCGACCAGCGCCTCCAGCTGGCACATGAACCACGAGTTTGTGTTCTTGGAAAACGCGGCAAGCGCCCCGTCGGCGAGCGACTTGGAGCCGTCCGGCACCACCAGCGCCGGGTCGATCTCCATGTTGTTGCCGAGGCCGGTGCAGTCGGGACAGGCGCCGTAGGGGTTGTTGAACGAGAACATCCGCGGCGCGATCTCCGGCAGGCTGATGCCGCAATCCGCGCAGGCGAAGTTCTGGCTGAAAATCAGCTCCTTAGCGCCGACCACGTCGATGACCACCAGGCCCTCGGCGAGTTTCAGAGCCGTTTCCAGCGAATCGGCCAGGCGGGGCGCGATGCCGTCGCGGATGGCGATGCGGTCGACGACCACATCGATGTTGTGCTTCTTGGTCTTCTCCAGCTTGATGTCGGCGCCGATCTCCATGACCTCTCCGTCTACCCGCACGCGGGCGTAGCCGTCTTTGCGGATATCTTCGAGCACCTTCTGGTGTTCGCCCTTCTTGCCGTGGATGGCCGGGGCGAGGACGGACAGACGGGTACCCTCGGGGAGGGCCATGATTTGGTCGACCATCTGCTCGACCGTCTGCTGGCTGATAAGTTTGCCGCACTGCGGGCAGTGGGGCCGCCCGGCGCGGGCGAACAGCAGGCGCAGGTAGTCGTAAACTTCCGTCACCGTGCCGACGGTGGAGCGGGGGTTGCGGCTGGTCGTCTTCTGGTCGATGGAAATGGCCGGGGATAAGCCCTCGATGTAGTCGACGTCCGGCTTGTCCATCTGGCCGAGGAACTGACGGGCGTAGGCGGACAGCGACTCGACATAGCGGCGCTGCCCCTCGGCGTAGATGGTATCGAAAGCGAGCGAAGATTTCCCCGAGCCGCTCAGGCCGGTGATGACCACCAGCTCATCGCGCGGGATCTCCACGTCGATATTCTTCAGATTGTGCTGCCTGGCCCCTTTGACGAAAATTTTATCTTTCAACGTTGTAAGCCTCCGAAAGTAATTAAAACTGACAATACATGAACCTATATATCACTTGCCGCGTGTTTTCTTCTTTTCCTTCACCGCCGGCGGCGCGTTCTGCAGGCCCTGGCGAAGCTCGACGATCATATCACGGAACTCGGCGGCCCGTTCGAACTCCAGCGCCTTGGACGCCTGGCGCATCTCCTTCTCCATCTTGGCGATGAGCGCCAGCGTCTCGGAGCGCGACATCGACTTGATGCGGTCGGCGCGGTACTCGCCCGGCGTCTCGGCCACCTTGGTCGTTTCGATGATCTCCTTGACCCGCTTCTGGATGGTCTGCGGCGTGATGCCGTGCGCGTCGTTATACGCCTGCTGCACCGCCCGGCGGCGGTCGGTCTCGCCGATGGCCCGCTTCATCGAATCGGTTACCCTGTCGGCGTACATGATGACCCGGCCGTTGGCGTTGCGGGCGGCGCGGCCGGTCGTCTGGATGAGCGACGTTTCCGAACGGAGGAAGCCCTCCTTGTCAGCGTCGAGGATGGCCACCAGTGACACCTCCGGCAAGTCGAGGCCCTCGCGGAGGAGGTTTATGCCGACAAGCACGTCAAAGGTGCCGGCCCTCAGGTCGCGGATTATCTCCAGACGCTCGAGGGTGACGATATCCGAGTGGAGGTAGCGCACCCGCACCCCCATCTCCTTGAGGTACTCGGTCAGGTCCTCGGCCATTTTCTTGGTCAGCGTGGTCACCAGCACGCGCTCGTTGGCGGCGGCGCGGGCCTTGATCTCGCCCAGCAGGTCGTCCATCTGGCCCTTGATCGGCCGCACCTCGACCACGGGATCGAGGAGGCCGGTCGGGCGGATGATCTGCTCGGCCACCTGGGTGGACGCGCCCAATTCGTAAGCCGCCGGCGTCGCCGACACGTAAATTATCTGGTTGATGCGCTCGACGAACTCGTCGAAGGTCAGCGGCCGGTTGTCGTAGGCCGACGGCAGGCGGAACCCGAACTCGACGAGCGCCTCCTTGCGGGAGCGGTCGCCGTTGTACATCGCCCTTAGCTGGGGGATGGTAACATGCGATTCGTCGACGACGATCAGGAAATCGTCGGGGAAGTAATCGATGAGGGTGTAAGGCGATTCGCCCGGCTTGCGGCCGGTGATGTGGCGCGAATAGTTCTCGATGCCCGAGCAGTAGCCCATCTCCAGCAGCATCTCCAGGTCGTACCTGGTGCGCTGCCCCAGGCGCTGGGCCTCGAGGAGCTTGTCCCCGGCCTTGAGCTCGGCCAGCCGCTGCTCCAACTCTGCCTCGATGTCCTGCGTCGCCCGCAGCATGTTGTCGCGCGAGGTGACGTAGTGGGAAGCGGGGTAGATGGCGATGTGCTTGCGCTCGGCCAGCACCTCGCCGGTCATGGTGTCGATCTCGATGATCCGCTCGACCTCGTCGCCGAACAGCTCGACGCGCACCGCCCGCTCGCCGTAGGCGGCCGGGAATATCTCGATGATGTCGCCGCGCACGCGGAAGGTGCCGCGGGTAAAGTTGATGTCGTTGCGCTCGTACTGGATATCGACCAGCTTGCGGAGGATCTCGTCGCGGTCTTTGGTCTGCCCCTGCCGGAGGGACAGCACCAGATTATAGTAGTCCTCCGGCGAGCCGAGGCCGTAGATGCAGGAGACGCTGGCCACGACGATGACGTCGCGCCGCTCGAACAACGAGCTGGTGGCCGAGTGGCGCAGCTTGTCGATCTCGTCGTTTATCGACGCGTCTTTTTCGATATAGGTGTCGGTATGGGCGATGTACGCCTCGGGCTGGTAGTAGTCGTAGTAGCTGACGAAATACTCGACGGCGTTGTGGGGGAAAAACTCCTTGAACTCGCTGGCCAGTTGGGCCGCGAGCGTTTTGTTGTGAGCGATGACAAGGGTCGGCTTCTGCACCGCCTCGATGGTCTTGGCGATGGTGAAGGTCTTGCCGGTGCCGGTCGCGCCCAGCAGCACCTGGGCCCAGTCGCCGCTCCCGATGCCGCCGGCCAGTTTGTCGATGGCGGTGGGCTGGTCGCCCGTCGGGACGAACGGGGCGACGACCTCGAAGGGTCTGCTGCCTTCCTGATAGGTGTTTTTCAGCTTGGGGACTAGTGACGTCATAACAGCCTCGCTAAGAACAAATGTTCGTTATTATCATTGTACTACAGCACGTATGTTCGGGCAAGCGGGTCGTGAAAAATCTGCCATTTATCTGACAAATACCCTGGCATTTTCCCTGACATCGGCCCTGTCATTTACTCTGACAAATGCCCGGCAGACGGCGGTAATTTGTACGATATTTTCCTGAGCTGGAAATTAATTTATAAAAATTATCGGTTAGTAATAATTATAACACAACCAAGAGGAAATAAGAATGATTTTCATCGTCTGCGGAATTTGTTCCTGAGCCAGTCGATCAGGCCGAAGCGGTTGCCGACGAGTTGGGCGTAGTGCTGTTCGTGGCCTTCGGGGACGATGATGACGCCGAGGCGGCGCTCGCCGTTGACATAGCGGGCCGGGCGGCGGGCGACGGCGCCGGCGCGGTTGACGGTGATATTGAATTCGTCGGGGGCGAAGCTGATGGCGCGGGCCAGCTCGAAGCCGTTGTCGACGCCGAGGCCGCCGAGGTCGAGGATGATGTCGCCGGGGCGGAGGCCGGCCTGGCGGGCGGGGGTGGCGGCGACGGTGTCGAGGACCATGACGCCGCGCGCGGGGGGCACGAAGCGGGGCTCGCCCCGCATTTCCCGCCGGTTGTCAAGGCGGACGAGCAGCTCGTGGCCGGCCGGCGACAGGACGGCGGCAAAGAACTGCAGCCAGGCGTATTTGGCGGACAGCACGGCCAGGCCGAGGAGGACGAGGCTGTAGAGGGCGAGGTGGAAGGCCGACTGGCGGCGGCGCTCGGCCGGGGTGCTGGAGACGGCTACGTCGCCGTAGCCGAGGGCGGCGACGACGGGAACCATGGCGTACAGCCAGGTGTGGCCGGCGGGCGGGTCCTGGCCGATGGGCAGCAGCGGCCACCAGTCGGGCATTTTTATCACGGCGGGCAGCGAGGCCTCGGGGACGCTGGTCGCGGCCAGCAGGACGAGGGGCAGCGGCCAGAAGTTCTGGAGGGTGAAGGCGCCGACGAGGCGGCCGTCGTCTTTTTTGAGGATCATGGGCACGGCGCCGTAGCGGCCGCTGACGAAGATGAGGATGGCCTCGGTGACGTGGAGGGCGGCGACAAGGGCGATGACCTGGGGGACGTTGACCTCCGGCCAGCCGAAGAGGACGTTGGATACGGCGACAAGGCCGCCGGCGTAGGCGAAGCACATGAAGCGGATGTTGACAAGCATGAGGGCGATGACGACCGGCCAGATGTAGGCGAGGCCGAGGTTATTGAGGGGCACGCCGACGAAGGTCAGCACGAAGCTGCCGATGACGCCGCCGGCGGCGCCGATGGCCGCGGCGGTCATCACCTGCTGGCGCAGGCTGGGACCGGGGACGCTGAACATTCTAAGCTGGTCCTTCTGCATCTGCCGGTACTGAAAGGCCACGAGGGCAAGCACCAGCCAGAAGGTCAGGTCGAAGAACACGTAGAATACGCCGCGGGCGATAAGGCCGAGCAGGTCGAGCCAGGGCAGCACGTCTTCACCTCGTATATCAGGGTGGAAAATGGACACGAAATCTTTTCGTTGCAGGCAAGAAAATATTATCACAAATGGGGTACGGGTAGCAAACGGCGGGGAAAGCTACGAAAAAAGGAGGGGCAGATAATGGAGCGTTATGTGCTCGACTTTGCGGAGATAAACAAAGACAGCCTGGCGGCGGTCGGCGGCAAGGGGGCCAACCTCGGCGAACTGGGCCGCATCCGGGGGGTGGCGGTGCCGGCCGGGTTTTGCGTGACGACGGCGGCTTATGAGGAGTTTGCGGCCGGGAGCGGCGAGTTGGCGGCGCTGCTGGACGGGCTGCGCCGGGTGGACGCCGGGAATCTGGAGGAGATCAGGGCGCTGGGGCGACGCATCCGCGGCCATCTGGAGGGGCTGGCCATCCCCGGCCGGGTGGCGGCGGCGATCGTCCGCGCCTGGCGGCGGACAGGGACGGAGCACGCGTACGCGGTGCGTTCGAGCGCCACGGCCGAGGACCTGCCGGGGGCGTCGTTCGCCGGCCAGCAGGATACATACCTGAATATCCGCGGGGAGGACGAGCTGCTCGAGCATGTCCGCCGCTGCTGGGCGTCGCTTTTCACCGACCGGGCGATCGCCTACCGGGCTAAGAACGGCTTCGACCACGGCAAGGTGCAACTGGCGGTGGCGGTGCAGCGGATGGTTTTCCCGGAGGTGTCGGGGATAATGTTCACCGCCGACCCGGTGAGCGGCAACCGCAAGACGGTGTCGGTCGACGCGGCTTTCGGGCTGGGCGAGGCGCTGGTGTCGGGGCTGGTGAGCGCCGATCTTTACAAGGTGCGGAACGGACGGCTGGTGAAGCGGCAGGTGGCGGCCAAGAGGCTGGCGATATATCCGCTGCCGGACGGCGGCACGGAGGAGCGGGCGCTGCCGCCGGAGCGGCAGCGCGAGCAGGCGCTGGCCGACGGGGCAATCCTGGAGCTGGCTGAGCTGGGCCGGAGGATCGAGGCGCATTTCGGCGCGCCGCAGGATATCGAGTGGGCGCGGGCCGGGGAGCGTTTTTACATTGTGCAGAGCCGACCGATAACGACGCTGTACCCCCTGCCGGAGACGCCGGGCGACACGCCGGGGGTATATGTGTCTTTCGGTCATGTGCAGATGATGACCGACCCGATCAGGCCGCTGGGGATGTCGGTCTGGGAGAATACGATGAAGGCGGTGGACAATCGCTGGGTGCCGGTGGCCGCGGGGGGGCGGATGTATATCGACATCACCGATTCGCTGGCCACGTGGCTGGGGCGCAAGACGGCGCCGGCGATGTACAGCAAGTCGGACGCGCTGATCGCGAGCGCGATCGCCGAGGTCATCCGCCGCCGCGATTTTATCGCCGGCCTGAAGCCGCGCAAACGGGCCAAGGCCGGGAAGTCGTACATCCGGAAGAGTTTCGCCATGATGGCGGCGTCGGTGTTCGAGCTGCTGTTCAGGGAGAAGATCGAGGCTCCGGACGCAGCGGCGGTAGGGGCGAGGGTCATCGGCGACCTGCGCCGCGATCTGGCCAGTCGGTCGGGGGCGGACCGGGTGGCGTTTATCGCCGGCAATTTCACGATGAGTTTCGATGATGTCATCGGCGAGATGGGCAAGCCGGTGTTCGCGGCCTGGATGGCGTCGATGCTGATCGGCTGGCTGGCGCGGCACTGGCTGGGCGAACCGTCGCCGCTCGACGAGCTGACGAAGTCGGCGCCGGGGAATGTGTCGAGCGAGATGGGGCTGGAGCTGGGCGACCTGGCGGACGTCATCCGGCGGTATCCCGCCGCGCTGGCGTATCTGCAGGCGGCGGACGACGCCACTTTGCTGGATGGCCTGGAGCGGGTGGAGGGCGGCGACGCCGTCCGGCCGGCGTTCGAGGGTTTTCTGCGCAAGTATGGGATGCGCTGCCCGGGCGAGATCGACATAACCCGGCCACGCTGGCGGGAGCGGCCGACACAGCTGATACCGGCGATCGTCAGCCATATCCACAGCACCGAGCCTGGCGAGCACCGGCGGAGGTTCGCCCAGGGGGAGGCGGACGCCGGGCGGGCGGCGCAGGAGCTGCTGCGGCGGCTGAGGCGCAGGCTGGGCGGCGGCATGAAGGCCCGGATGATGGGCAGGCTGGTGCGGACGTACCGGGATTTCATCGGTCTTAGGGAGTTCCCGAAGTATATCATGGTGTGCCTGCTGGATGAGTGCAAGAAGGCGATCATGGCGGAGGCGGACGTTTTAGCGGCGCGGGGGGTGATCGAGCGCCCGGAGGATGTTTTCTACCTGACGCTCGACGAGCTGACGGCGGCGGTGGCGACCGGCCGGGCCGACAAGGCCGGGATCGCCGCGCTGCGGGAGAAGTACGCGGGGTACGAGAAGCTGAAGCCGCCGCGGGTGCTGACGAGCGAGGGCGAGGCGTTCGCCGGCTCGTACGCGCCGCGCGACCTGCCGCCGGGGGCGCTGGCGGGCATGCCTGTGTCGGCGGGGACGGTGGAGGGCCGCGCGCGGGTGGTGACGAGGCTGGAGGAGGCCGACCTTGAGCGGGGCGACATCCTGGTGGCGCCGTTCACCGATCCGGGCTGGACGCCGCTGTTCGTGTCGGCGAGCGGGCTGGTGACCGAGGTGGGCGGGCTGATGACCCACGGCGCTGTGGTGGCCCGCGAGTACGGCATCCCGGCGGTGGTGGGGGTGGACGAGGCGACGGCGAAGATCCACGACGGGGACAGGATACGGGTGGACGGGACGCGGGGCGTGGTGGAGGTGCTGCATTGAGGCAGTTGGGGCCTGCTGCCAAGCGGAAGCTGCAATCACCGCTCGCGTGTCTCCGGATTAACGCGCTGTACAACCCGCGCCGACTCAGCCGTACCGTTGCCAACTGTCGTCCGTGACAGATGGCTCCTCGCCCGTCCGTCCATGGACGGGCGTACGGTTTCGTTCGCGGCGGTCCGAGTTTACAGCACGTAGCAAAGCGACCGTATCGCCGCTAAAGCGTCGTGCGTCTGCTTTTCCGCCAATACTCGCTTGCGATTGCAGCTTCCGCCTCAAAGTTTTTCACCCTGAGAAGAACAACGTTTCGGGAGGAACAGGATGAAAATCAAACTGAGCGGCGTCCGGGAGAAGGCACAAAATTGTTATCCCGAGGTTATGGGTTTCGGAAAGAAAAACGACATCCCTTCGGGGGATGTCGGATGCGCCTTCTTTTATCTGCTTTGCGTTTGAGCAGATGGTATGGCGATCAGGCGGCGGGCGAGTCGCAGTTGCTTTGTTTACGGCAGGAAGTCGCCAGTTTCCAGCAGAAGCTCACGGTGTAGTACCCTCCGGCTATTAGAAGGGCCATCCCCAGGCCGAACAATATTTCCTCAAGCTTGGCGGTATTAAAGATACGGTCGGGGATCTTGACCAGCTGCACGGCCACCTCTGCCAGCAGGCCGATCACCAGGAAGAGTACGCCATAGTCGTGGCATATATGATCTATCCGAGTCTCCTGCTCGCTCATAAAGCGCGGATAATAGCGGAATATTTTCAGCAGCGACTCGCGTTCCTCCAGCACCACGCCGTAGGCGATGAATATGGTGGCGAGCCCCTCGATCGTGAGTTCCAGCGCCTCGAAATCGTCCCTGGGGTCAAGCAGCATACCGGCCATATCTATGATGGACGACACCAGTATTGCGAGCAGCAGCAGGTTGAAAAGCAGAATACCGTAGCGATTGAGGAAGATGCGCATGATCGGCCTTTGTTCCGACGCCGGCCTGACTTTGACGGAATCGATCTGGTCCACGTAGGTTTCACTCCTCGGCGACAAGTTAATTTTCGCAATGCATGCTTTGCAGTTTGGACAAGAAAGCTGCGGCAAATACTTTTTTAACTTTCGCCGGATAAACCAGGAAGCCCTGCCAAAAAAAGAGCAGATAGTTTGTAAGGGGAGGACAAGCATGAAAATAAAGCTGAGCAGCGTTTTCGTGGACGACCAGGAAAAGGCCCTGAATTTTTATACCGGGGTGCTGGGGTTCGCGAAGAAAAACGACATCCCCGTGGGGGATGCCAGATGGCTGACCGTGGTGTCGCCCGAGGCTCCGGACGCGGCGGAACTCGTTCTGGAACCGAACGGCAACCCGGCGGCCCAGGTTTATCAGAAGGCGCTCCGCTCCCAGGGCATACCGATGACCGCTTTCGCAAGCGACGATATCGCCAGGGAGTACGACCGCCTGCTCAAGCTCGGCGTCACCTTCACCCTGCCGCCCACCAAGGCCGGCCCTGTCACGATAGCCCTATTCGACGACACGTGCGGGAACCTGATCCAGATTTACGAGGGGTGAGGTCGGCTGCCGGATTGGGTATATTACCATCGGGTGAGGTGCTATGACCGTAAATATCGGCCGTAATATCGAAACAGTCATCTTAATCGGCGCTCTCGCGATCAATGCGGCGGGTATCATCTGGGTCGCCAGGCATGACTGGAAGCGTTACGGTTTTATCGTGTTGTTGAGCGGCATACTGGGCTCTGGGCTATGCTATATTTTCGTCCTGCTGGGGTATTACACTTTTCCGCACCTGCTTATCCCGGGCTTTCTGCCCTTTCCGTTCGAGTCGATACTGACGGCGTTTTCTTTCTATGTTTTGCTGGGGATACGCTATAGCCCGACAAAATGGCTGTACAAGGTCCCTTTTTACGGAATTATCATCAATCCGGGGGTTTTCGCGGAGTTCCTGATGGAACGCCATACGCAACTCATCAAGTATCAGCCTGCCTGGGATCTGTGGGATTCCTACACGACCTGGTGGATTTATTTTCTGCTGTTCGAATGGATCGGCGGCAAGGTGGTGCCGGAGAACGCGCGGGCCCCCATTGCGCGCGAGGCCTTTGCGTACGGGAAGTGGGCCTGGTTTTTATTTCATATTATCGTCTTGCTGACGACGTTCGGCGTCGGCGTTCTCGCGGGGACGAATTTGCCAAAATGAAATTTTGTAACCAAAAACCCGCAGCCAGTGCGGGTTTTTCCGTGCTATGCCCAAAAGTTCGAAGCGCCGGGTGGCTAGACGCGCAGTTCGTCAGTGAAGACGGTGACGGCGTGACCGCGGAGGCTGACGCGGCTGCCCCTGGCGGCGACTTTGAGGAAGTCGCCGCGCGCCGACGCCTGGTAGGCCGGCGCTTTTTTATTTACCGCCGCTGCCGGCTTTGAATACGGTCCCTATTCTATCCTTGATATCGAAATATCCGAAAGCCAGCATCATCGTCGGTTTGACTTTCAAAGCGTCAGGCACTCCGTTTTCCAGGCATTCCTCGTCCGCGTAGGCGGCGACGATCTCGCCGAGGAACATCGTGAAGTCGAAGACGGGGATGGTCTGGATGACCTTGCAGAGGTAATTGACCGGGCATTCCTTTATCAGCGGCGCGTTGCCCGCCTCGTCGTAGAAGGACTCGAACACCGCCGACTTGTCGACGTCTTTGCCGGAAACGGTGCCGCAGTAATCGGTTTTGGCGATATCCGCCGAGGCCGGGATGTTGACGCTGAAGAAGCCGTTCTCGACCACTCCCGCCGTGGTGTAGTGGGAGTTTTTCAGCGAGATGTACAGCACCGGCCGCTGGCTGACGACCCCATAGGCCCCGAGGGTGGCGTAATTGGGCTTGCCGTTGACGGTGGCCCCCGCCAGGACGGCGATGTACGGTCCAAAGGGGATATTGGCGATCTTCTTTTTCGTCGTGCCCACGCTCCTTTCTGAAGATAGCTTTCGCGGCGGCGCGGGAAAATATCAGGTGTAATAAAAAATGAAAGCCGCGACCTTCAGGTCGCGGCTTAGATACGATGATGAGGCTTGGCACCGTCATGGTTGCGACTAGGCCAGCAGGCCGCCGGCGAAGACGGTGACGGCGTGGCCGCGGATGCTGACGCGTTCGCCCCTGGCGGCGACCTTGAGGAAGCCGCCGCGCGCCGACGCCTGGTAGGCGGTGAATTCGTCCCGGTTCAGTTTGGCCTGCCAGTACGGGACGAGGCGGCAGTGGGCCGAGCCGGTGACAGGGTCTTCGCTGACGCCGACGGCTGGGGCGAAGAAGCGGGAGACGAAGTCGTATTCGCCGGAGCGGGACAGGGCGGTGAGGATGACGCCCCGGCAGGGCGTTTTGACGAGGCGGGCGAAGTCGGGGGCGGCGTCCCTGACTTCCTGTTCGGTCGCCACTTCCACGAGGTAATCGTCGTCGCCGCGGCCGACGAACACCGGCTGTACGCCCAAAGCCTCGACAAGGCCGGGCGGCGCTTCGCAGGGAACGACGGGGGAGGCGGGGAAGTCGAGCTCGATCATGCCGTCCCGCAGGCCGGCGGTGAGCAGGCCGCTGAGGGTGTAGAAGTTGATCGGCCTGTCCTGGGGCGCGCCCTGCTCGCGGAACAGGACGTGGGCGGTGGCCAACGTCGCGTGGCCGCACAGCTTGACTTCGCTTTTGGGCGTGAACCAGCGCAGCCGGTAGCCGTCGCCCTCGGGGAAGATGAAGGCGGTCTCGGACAGGTTCATCTCGGCGGCGACATCCTGCATCCACGCCGCGTCGGCGGCCTTATCGAGCAGGCATACGGCCGCCGGGTTGCCCCTGTACGGCTTGGCGGTGAAGGCGTCGACCTGGTAGATGGGGATAGGCATGGGCGATTCGCTCCTTTTATTTTGCTCTACCCTGTTGTGAGGTACATTGCGAGGGACCGCCAGGCTCAGGGCGACTTTGCGGAAGATGCTACGCGCCGTTGACGAAGCGGTCGTAGCGCCGCAGCACGCCCGGCCATGGACGGCCGGGCGAGGAGCCATCTGTCACGGACGACAGTTGGCGACGGTGCTAGCGGCGCAAGACCCGAGTCTTACGGCGCGTGCTTCTGTAGCTACGGAGCCCGGAGTCTGGCGGCCCCTCACGGTGCAGCAAAATTCCGATTACTAGCCGAGAGCCACGAGGATGGCGCCGAGGGCTATGAGGGCGACGCCCGCGCCGCCGAGGAGGCTGACCTTCTCGCCGAGGAAGAGGACGGCGATAATTGTGGCCATGACGACGCTGAGCTTATCGACGGGGGCGACCTGGGACACCTTGCCGTACTTGAGGGCGAGGAAGTAGAACAGCCACGACGTCGCCCCCGCCACGCCGCTGAGGGCGATAAAAGTGATGGCTCTTTTGTTGGCAATGATGGCGGGAATGTCCTTCAGCGTCCCCTGGAAGGCGACAACGCCAATGAGGAAAACAGCCATAATCACGGCCCGCACGGCGGTGGCGGTGTTGGCGTCGATGCCCTGCAACCCGATCTTGCCGAAAATCGCCACCAACGCCGCCGTCGCCGCCGACAACAGCGCAAAAATAAGCCAAAGATGCTCCATGGGTAATCACTCCTATATACTGGTAATATGTAAGTATACGCCGCGATTGGCGCGGTACCTGCCATGGGCATGAAAAAAGAGCGGGTGCCCCGCTCCTCATTGGTTGGGCTAAGTCTTTCAATCATGCCGGTCATCGTCTCGTTCATCACTGTCCAGCGGTTTGGCCGCTTCGGGCCGCAGGATTCGCGAGTGTCCGGCCGTTGCGGTTCGTTCGGCGGGAACGAATATTCCTTCCTGCCACATCTGATAAGCATAAAGTAAAGCACCAACAGCGGAGGGAATCAATGCGTTCGTAAAGGGGGTTATGCCCACTTCACGAAAAAGCCCTCTACCGCCGAGAAAATAGACGTGAAATAGATAAATGAAGCCAAAGTTCAGCACTATATCTATCGCCGTATATTTCCAGAACCGGCCGTAAAGAAAGTAAAAAAGCCACATCGTGGTGACGATATTTAAACCAAAGATAATATAATAACCTGTCCGCAGCGGATAGGCAGACTCACCATAAACAAACCAGCCCAGATTTTCCCCCATCTCGACGGCCAATACGCTGGCGAGCGCCGATAACAGGGCGACAGGCATAAAGCGCTTTATGGCGTCTTTTTTCATAAAAGCCAGGGTAAGCCAGGGCATAACCAATATTGACCACATAAGCGTCTGATTGCTCACGGCAAGACCTCCCGCAGTTTATATAATCAGTTTTGCCTGCTGTAAGCAAATGTATGCTATTCCCGTGCGGAGTACCCGGTCCCTACCCAAAGCATAACAAAAGGGGGGCGCAAACGAACGGCGACGTTGCGGAAAAGCAGACACACGACGCTTTAGCGGCGATGTGGTCGCTTTGTTACGCGCCGTCGGCGAAGGGGTGAGCACGCGGCGGTGCGCAAGTTCTTAGCGCCTCTGCGCTTAGAACTGCGGCCTGCCCCTTGCGGGTGCGAGCGGCCATGGACGGCTCGCACATAGGAGGCGGCTGGGAATCTCCAAAAGCCATGACGGCGGATAAGGTGACGAAATCAGGACGTGCGAGAGGAGTCATCTGTCACGGACGACAGTTGACGACGGCGCCAGTGGGTGAAACCGCGAGCCATACGGCGCGTTAAGCCGGAGGGCAGGAGCAGGGCGTTTGCGCCCCCGCGAAGGTATTGGCACAAGGCCAACGGTCCCCCCCGCCCGCGGTTGACCTCCCGGCAATGAAAAAAACCCAAAACCCCGCGTAGTTTGCGAGGTTTTGGGCTGGTGGCATTGGTACTAAAATTTAGGCACTTTTAGTTCTGCGGTGTTTCCCTTGACGAATTTTTTGGATACGTTGCCGCTGTAGTCGGGATTATTGGTTAGATCGAGCTTCATGGCCGGGGCGCCTTCTTTTAAGTTGAACTCGGAGAAATTCGCCCAGATGATGGAGGGGCTGATTGTGGATTCGAAAAAGTAGTACCCGTTGGTCACGTCTGATACTGTACGCCAGATCGTCGAGGAGGTAAACGGTTTTTGGGGGTCTGCCGATAGCCTGAAAGGCTGGGAGGCGTTCCTGGTAACGCTGAGTATGCCGGCTACGGCTTCGCGATGATTCTTCGGCTTCGGCAAATACTTCATATAGTAGGCTGCGCGGACAAATCTGTCGGCCGGTTCTCCCGTTCCCGGCAACGGTTTATCGCCCCCGAAGCCCTGATACTGCTTCAGATTTTCCTGCTGTTTTTCAAAAGTGGGCGAGTTGGTCATGATGGTATAGTTCCTGTCGTGGTAAATCACCGGCTGGCCGTCGATGTATTCGATAATGGCCGAATCGCCGGATTTGTCGGCCAGGGATAGGTGAAGGCTGGCTGGTTGCATTATTGTCCCCGCAGGAGTGGTGCGGGGAATAATTTGCTCGACGACCTGAAACGGCGCATTTCTCATGCCTTGCACGGCTTCAGCGACGGTGGCGTAGTTATCGAGGAAGTATTGGGCCCACATGGCGACGGACAGGCCGGGAAGGCGCTCGTCCCTTTGTCCGTAGTTGCTTTCGGTGAGCCACAGCAGGTTGGCAGCCAGGCCTTTTTCGTTGATGCCGTCGGTGACGCACCCATTGCTATTGTCGTAGGAAGCGGTTACCAGACTGCCATACTTTGCGGTCCAGACCAGCGGATTGTTGCCTGGCAGCCCTTCGCGCTGTATGCCGCGCGGCATTGCCCACAAGGCGATATCGGGCATACTGGGCCAGTCCATATTCCGGCCGACAAGAACAGCCTGTCCGTTGTCGGCGGAAAGCACCCGGCTGCAGGCGGATACCTGCTGACCGGTCGCGAACAAAACAGTACTGGAAAGCAAGCAGGCCAAGCAGAGAATAGCGACTATTTTTCTTGAACAATACATCAATATTCCTCCTTTTACCATGTGAGCGTATTATTAAGCAGCAGGGCAGAGTTCCTTCGGCCCGGCGACAGCCGGCGGTGGAGGGGGCATTTTATCTAGGGCAGGATGGCAAAGGCCCTTGCCGGGAAACCGGAGCCGTCTTTGACCTTGGGGAAGGTAACGACGATCAGCGCGCCGT
Source organism: Sporomusaceae bacterium (assembly GCA_031460455.1). Lineage (NCBI taxonomy): Bacteria > Bacillati > Bacillota > Negativicutes > Selenomonadales > Sporomusaceae > Sporomusaceae bacterium. The sequence continues at coordinate 351,585 of JAVKTQ010000002.1, read as the reverse complement.
GTTCGGGAACTTTGTCGAGATTGGCCATCAGTTCGATTTGATAATGATTTTGCTGCAGGATGTAGGCTTCCAGCGAGTAATCGCCTTTGCTTGTCGCGATGCCGGGGTCCGTGTCGGTGGTCTCGTGCCCCGAGGCCGTGATTCGGCGGTCTTCGTAAAGGTATTTGAGCACAGCCAGGCTCCAGCCGGGATAATGGTCGACGCCGAGTTTATCTTTGTTGGCGATGGCGGCCGCATCCGGCCAGCGTTTATGCCAGTCGGTGCGCAACGCGACAAAAGCCCCTGGCGGTATTTTGCCGTATTTGTTTTCCCAGGCTTTCACGTCGTCGAGGGTCACCGTATAGTCGGCATTTTTCGCAACCGCTTCATGAATATCGAGCACTACGAGGGGCAGAATCATTTCTGTCAGGTCAATCTGGTCGACTGTTCGCTTGCCGGCGAAAAAGTGGGCCGGCGGGTCGACGTGTGTTCCCCATTGCCCCACATGAGTATACAGATGGACCAGAAAGCCGTCTTTCTTATAGGTATACAATATCTCCCGCTTTTCGTCGGAAAACCCTTTCCAGTGCGGAATCCCAGGGCCAAAGGCGTGCGTGAGATCGACAAGCTGTTTTGTGCGGATAATTTCCCAGGCCCGCTGCAAGTCGGACTCGCCTTGCTCTGCGGCCGAAACCGATCCCGTAAAGACCATTATGAGAAGCGTCAGCGCAAAAACCACAGCTTTTCTCATATATTTACCTCCTTTAACACATTTTCCCTGGAGTATATTTTTATCTTCGCGTAAGTCTGCCGGTTATCCTGCGGGCTATTGGCAGCGCTGCCGGAAACCGGTGGCCAGCAGCCCCGCGAATAGGACTAAAGTCCTGGTTTTATGGGAAAAAACTCCTAGGAAATATCTTGACACTAATAATAGCTAAGTAGTAATATGAAACTGCAAATAATTGTTATAATTTGTCGAATGTGGCAAACTTGTCGAAAGATAAGGACGCAAAGCTATGGGTCTAAGGACATGTGTCTATGACTGCCAAGCCGCCGGCTATTTAACAGATAGTCGATTTCGGGCAGGCGGTCGCCTGCTTTGTTTATTTTTACGGCGGATTTGCGGGCCATCCCCGTAAGCGATTATCAGGAGGCTGCCATGCTCAATCGGGATTGTATCTATAATACGATAAAGAGCTACCTGCCGACCGCGGAGGAAGATTTAATCGTTTATCTGACCGCCCAGGCGGAAAGGCAGATCGAAATCCTGGGGAGGGACGTTATCAGGAGGCTGGTGCTGCCGGGCGCCGAGAAGGGACCGGTATTGTTCTCATCGAGGATCGATACGAAGGTGTAGCTGTGCGCGGAATTTGCCTGGCGGAGCGCCCTCGCCCCCTTATCGGGGCCGGGGGTGTTTTTATGTAGCCGCGCGCCAAGCCGCCGAATAGGATGGTAATAAACTGATTTCGGAGGCGAGGCGGATGGGCTATTATATCAAGGCGGAGCCGGAGGTGCGGCTTTATGTGGAGGATGTGAACCCTGCGGGCCGGGAGGCGATCGTTTTTCTGCACGGCTGGCCGGCGAATCATAATATGTTCGAGTATCAGTTCGGCGAGCTTTCCGGCATGGGGTTCCGCTGCGTGGGCGTCGATTTCCGCGGCTTCGGCAGGTCGGACAGACCGGCGGGGGGCTACGACTACGACCGGCAGGCGGACGATGTCCTGTGCGTGGTGCAGGCGCTCGGCCTGGAGAACTTCACGCTGGCCGGGCATTCGACGGGGGGCGCGATCGCGGTCCGCTACGCGGCCCGCCACGGCTGCGGCCTGGCGAGGCTGGCGCTGTGCGCGGCGGCGGCTCCCAGCCTGATAGAGCGCCCGTATTTCCCTTACGGCCTGAAGCGCGAGGATGTGGAGAAGATCATCGCCGGGACGCTCGCGGACCGGCCGGCGATGCTGCGGGAGTTCGGCGATATGTTCTTTTTCCGCTATGTGACCCAGCCGTTTGCGGAGTGGTTTTTCCAGATGGGACTGGCGGCGGCGGGCTGGTCGACGGCGGCGGTGGCCCAGGCGTGGCTGGGGGAGGAGGAGCTGTTCGCCGACCTCGGCCGGATAGGCGTGCCGACGCTGATTATGCACGGTATCCACGACAGGGTGTGCCGGTTTCCGCTGGGCGTGGCCCAGCACGAGGGTATCGCGCACTCGCGGCTGGTGCCGTTCAAGTACAGCGGCCACGGCCTGTTTTACGATGAACGCGAGAAGTTCAACAAGGAACTGGCGCGGTTCGCGGCGGAGGGTTAGCGCTATTCGCGCCACCACCGAATGCCTCCCGCCCTTCACGGGGCAGGGAGGCTTTTTCATGCCTACCCTGCAAAACTGGGCACGAAATGTCGGATACCGGCCGCGCGTTTCTGTTACTCTATCGGTGGGAGGAGGCGACGGCCCATGGGGATGCTGGAAAAGATGAATGACGCGCTGCGCTATATCGAAGATAATCTGACGGACGATATCGATTTCAAGGAGGCGGCGCGGCGCGCTTATTGCTCGGAGTATCATTTCAAGCGGATGTTTTCTTCGCTGGCGGGGGTGACGCTGTCGGAGTATATCCGGCGCAGGCGCCTGAGCCTGGCGGCGTTGGAGCTTGCGAACAGCGACGTGAGGGTGATCGATGCGGCGGTCAAGTACGGGTACGGTTCGCCGGATTCTTTCGCCCGCGCTTTTCAGGCGCTGCACGGTGTGACGCCGTCCGAGGCCAGAAGCGGCGGCCAGGCGCTGAAGGCGTATTCGCGGATGTTTTTCCAACTAACTGTAAAAGGAGGCGACGAGATGAACTATCGAGTCGAAGAGAAGGATGCTTTCCGCATTATCGGCGTCAAAAGACGCGTACCGATCGTTTTCACGGGGGTCAACCCCGATATCGCCGCCATGTGGAAAGCGCTCGACGGCGAGGCGATCGCGAGACTGAAAAGCCTTTCGAATGTCGATCCCCGGGGACTTATCCAGGCGTCGGCGAACTTTTCCGAGGGGCGGATGGAGGAAAAGGGCGAACTCGACCATTACATCGGCGTGGCGACCACGCGACCCTGCCCGGAGAGCCTGACCTCGCTTGAGGTGCCGGCGTCGACCTGGGCGGTGTTCACGGCTGTGGGACCGTTCCCCGATACTCTTCAGAACGTCTGGGGACGCATCTACGCCGAATGGTTCCCTTCTTCGGGCTACGAACTGGCGGAGGGGCCGGAAATCCTCTGGAACGAGCATGCGGATTTTTCTTCGCCAGACTTCCGGAGCGAGATCTGGATCCCGGTCGCGAGAAAAAGCCAATCTTTCATAGGATAAAAAAACCGCCCCCTCCTCTTTCCGGGAGCGGGGCGGTTTTTCTCAGGGTCAGGCGTACCGCAATACGGCTTCGCCGGCTTTTCCCTTGCTTTCGATGACGCGGATGGCGGCGTCGATGCGGGCGGCGATCTGCAGCGACAGCTCTTCGGCCTGCGCGTACAGGCTATGCGCGCCGTACGCTTCGCCGGCGTTGACGGCGGCGATCATTTTGTCGCCCATGCCGTGGAGCTGGTTGTGCACATCGTCGATGGCGGCCCATTCCCGGAGGACGTCGGGCTGGGTGATGGTGATGGCGTGGTAGAAGTGGCCGAAGGCGCACCGCTTGGAGTTGGTCTGGATGGGGTAGGCTTTCATTTCGTCGGCGATCTTTTTGAGGTTGCGCATCCAGTTGGCGTGGGCTTCCTTGGCTTTGAGGAGGCTGGCGACGAGCTCTTCGTTGGAGATGGCGTGGATGCCGCCGTTGAGGGCGGAGACCATGTCGCGGACGATGCCGCTGAGTTCTTCGTCGATCTTGGATATCTGCTTGGCGTTGGCGGCGCTCTGGGTGGCGTCGTCGTGGATGGCCTGGGTCATGCCGTGAAGTTTTTCGGCGTCCTGGGCGGACAGGGTCATGGCCTGGTTGACCTGTTGGGCGGATTCTTTGATGTTGACCATGAGGGTGGAGATGTCGTCGACGTCTTTGACGGCCGTTTTGAGCATGGCGACGTTTTCCTCTATGGTGCCGGCGATGCCGTCGAGCTTGTCGTTCATGGAGCTGGTGGAGCGGAGGGTGTTGCCGAGGCTCTCCCGCCCTCCATGGGCGGCCTGCTGGATGTTGTTGACGAAGACGCGCATGTCGTTGAGGTTGGTTTTGGTGCTGTCGGCGAGTTTGCGGATTTCCTCGGCGACGACGGCGAAGCCGCGGCCGTGCTCGCCGGCCCGCGCCGCTTCGATGGAGGCGTTGAGGGCGAGGAGGTTTGTCTGCTCGGCGATGGCGGCAACGCCGTCGACGATGTCGTTGATTCGCGTGGTCATTTCGACGAGCTGCCCGATCTGGTCGTGCATGAGGGTGGTGTCGGTGACGACGTTTTCTTTGAGGGCGTTGATTTCACCGATCTGGACGATGCTCGCGTCGTTTTTGGCGATGAGGGCCTGGGAGGCGGCGGACAGGTGCAGCATTTTCTGCGAGGTCTGGCCGATGGTTTCGTTGACGTCGTTCATGCTGGCGGTGATCTCTTCGACGATGGCGAGGTTGGATTCGCTGAGGGTGGCCATTTGTTGGGCGAAGCTGATGAGGCTGTAGGCGGAGTGGGTCATCCTGACGTCGAATTCGCTGAGCGCCGAGACGGTGCCGAGCATGGTTTTGCAGGCGCCCGCCATTTTGGCTTCGCTGGCCAGCAGTTTGTCGAAGTTGCCGAGCACGCGCTGGTGGATGGGGTAGGCGACCGCGATAGGGTCGGCCGGTTTGCCGCTAATTCTGTCCTCGACGTTTTTGAGGATGCACAGGGCTTCCTCGCAGGGCGCGTTTTTCCTGAAGATGTTGAACATGGATCCCGTCTCCTTTTGCCGCGCCGAAGCGCATCGTCTGGCATTCATATGTATTATTAATTTATAATGATTATAAATTCAATATTGAAACTCCTGCTGTTACCTGTTAATAATATGTAAATCTTTGTTATAGCAAATAACGATGGCGCTATCAGCGGCAGCGCGGGGTGGTATGGGAAAAGCCTCAGCCCTGGTTCAGGGCTGAGGCTTTTCGTTGGTGCCGGTTTATTTCTTTTCTTGGGTGGCGGCCGCTTCGGCGACGGCTTCGTCGTAGGACTTGACCAGCCGCCTGTAGCTGTCGAGCCTTTCGGCGGCGTCTTTGGCCGTTTTGGCGAATAGCTGGTCGGCGACGTCGGGGAATTCCTGCTTGAGGGCGGCGTAGCGCACTTCGCCCATGAGGAATTCGATGAAGTCGGCGGTGGGCGCCTTGGAGTCGAGGCTGAAGGGGTTTTTGCCCATTTCCTTGAGAGCGGGGTTGTAGCGGTAGTTGGCCCAGTAGCCGGCCTCGACGGCGCGCTTGCATTCGAGCTGGCTGTTGCCCATGCCGAGCTTGAGGCCGTGGTTGATGCAGGGCGAGTAGCCGATGATGAGCGACGGGCCGGGATAGGCTTCGGCTTCGGCGATGGCTTTGAGGGTCTGGGCGCGGTCGGCGCCCATGCAGACCTGGGCGACGTAGACGTAGCCGTAGCTCATGGCCATCATGCCGAGGTCTTTTTTCTTGGTGCGCTTGCCGCTGGCGGCGAATTGGGCGATGGCCGCGGTGGGCGTGGCCTTGGAGGACTGGCCGCCGGTGTTGGAGTAGACTTCGGTGTCAAAGACGAAGACGTTGACGTCTTCGCCGGAGGCGAGGACGTGGTCGAGGCCGCCGTAGCCGATGTCGTAGGCCCAGCCGTCGCCGCCGAAGATCCACTGGGAGCGTTTGAGGAAGGAGTCTTTGTAGCCGAGGATTTCGGCGTAGAGAGGATTGGCGCCTTTGGCGGCTTCGAGGGCGGCGGCGAGCTTGTCGGCCCGCTCGCGGGTGCCGGCGCCGATGTCTTTTTTGTCGAGCCATTCCTGGAGGGCGGCTTTGAGGTCGCCGGAGGAGACGGCGACGGCTTCGGCGACTTTGCCGGCCAGGCGCTCGCGGATCTGCTTGACGGCGGTGTACATGCCGAGGCCGTATTCGGCGTTGTCCTCGAAGAGGGAGTTGGCCCAGGCCGGACCGAAGCCGTTTTTGTCGGTGCAGTAGGGCATGGACGGCGCGGACGCGCCCCAGATGGAGGAGCAGCCGGTGGCGTTGGCGATCATCATGCGGTCGCCGAAGAGCTGGGTGACGAGGCGGGCGTAGGCTGTTTCAAGGCAGCCGGCGCAGGCGCCGGAGAACTGGAGGTACGGGGTTTCGAACTGGCTGCCTTTGACGGTTTCTTTGTTCATGGGGTTGGGCTTGACGGACAGGCTCATGGCGTAGTCCCACAGGTCCTGCTGGGGCATCTGGCTGTCGAGGGGCTGCATGACGAGGGCTTTTTCCTTGGCCGGGCAGACCTGGACGCAGTTGCCGCAGCCGGTGCAGTCGAGCGGCGAGACGGCCATACGGAATTGCAGGCCGGCGGCGCCGGTGGCCGGTTTAGCGGTGAAGCCGGCGGGGGCTTTCTTCATTTCGTCGTCATTGGCGAGAACGGGCCTGATGCAGGCGTGCGGACAGACGAAGGCGCACTGGTTGCACTGGATACATTTGTCGAGCTGCCATTCGGGGACTTCGACGGCGATGCCGCGTTTTTCGTAGGCGGAGGTGCCGCAGGGGAAGGTGCCGTCGGTCATGCCCATTTCTTTGATGACGCCGACCGAGAGGCTGTCGCCTTCGGTGCGGTTGATGGGGACGACGACTTTGCTGATGAATTCGGGGACGGCTTTGGCGGCGGCGACGGCGTCCTTGACGTCTTTCCAGGCGGCGGGGACGTCGATTTTGACCATGGCGCTGGTGCCCTGGTCGATGGCGGCGAAGTTCATGTTGACGATTTTGTCGCCTTTGCTGCCGTATTCGTCGGTGACGGAGTCTTTGAGGTACTTGACGGCGTCTTCGACGGGGATGATGTCGGCGAGTTTGAAGAAGGCGGACTGCATGATCATGTTGATGCGGCCGCCGAGGCCGATTTCGCGGGCGATGCTGACGGCGTTGATTGTGTAGAATTTGATGTTGTTGTTGGCGATGTAGCGCTTCATGGCCGCCGGCAGCTGGGCGTCGAGTTCCTGGGCGTCCCAGATGCAGTTGAGGAGGAAGGTGCCGCCGGGCTTGAGGCCTGCTATGACGTCGTATTTGGCGACATAGGACTGGTTGTGGCAGGCGATGAAGTCGGCTTTGTTGATGAGGTAGGGGGATTTGATGGGCTTTTTGCCGAACCGCAGGTGGGAGACGGTGATGCCGCCCGATTTCTTGGAGTCGTAGGCGAAGTAGCCCTGGGCGAACAGGTCGGTTTTGTCGCCGATGATTTTGATGGCCATTTTGTTGGCGCCGACGGTGCCGTCGGAGCCGAGGCCCCAGAATTTGCAGGCGCGGGTGCCGGCCGGAGTGGTGTCGATGTCGGCGCCGAGCGGCAGCGAGGTGCCGGTGACGTCGTCGACGATGCCGATGGTGAAGCCGTCTTTGGGCTGGGCGGCTTTGAGGTTTTCGTAGACGGCGACGATCTGCGCCGGGACGACGTCCTTGGAGCCGAGGCCGTAGCGGCCGCCGACGATGACGGGCTGCCAGGACTTGCCGTAGAAGGCGTTTTTGACGTCGAGGTAGAGGGGCTCGCCGGCGCTGCCCGGTTCTTTGGTGCGGTCGAGGACGGCGATTTTATTGACGGTTTTGGGGATGTATTTCAGGAAATGCTCGATGGAGAACGGCCGGTAGAGGTGGACGGTGAGCAGGCCGATCTTCTCGCCCTGGGCCAGGAGTTTGTCGATGGTTTCTTCGATGGTTTCGCAGGCCGAGCCCATGGCGACGATCATGCGGTCGGCGTCGGGGGCGCCGTAGTAGTCGAAGAGGTGGTATTCGCGGCCGGTCACTTCTTTGACTTTGGCCATGTATTTTTCGACGATGGCCGGCAGGGCCTGGTAGTATTCGTTGGCGGATTCGCGGCCCTGGAAGTAGATGTCGGGGTTCTGGGCGGTGCCGCGGATGCAGGGACGGCTGGGGTTGAGGGCCCGCTGGCGGAAGCCGGCCAGGGCGTCGCGGTCGATGAGTCTGGCGAGGTCGGCGTAGTCCCAGGTTTCGATCTTCTGGATTTCGTGCGAGGTGCGGAAGCCGTCGAAGAAGTTTACGAAGGGGACGCGGCCTTCGATGGCGGCGAGGTGGGCGACGGCGGACAGGTCCATGACCTGCTGGACGCTGCTTTCGGCCAGGAGGGCGAAGCCGGTCTGGCGGGTGGCCATGACGTCCTGGTGGTCGCCGAAGATGCTGAGCGACGAGGCGGCGACGGCGCGGGCGCTGACGTGGAGGACGCCCGGCAGGAGTTCGCCGGCCATTTTGTACATGTTGGGGACCATGAGGAGAAGACCCTGGGAGGCGGTGAAGGTGGTGGTGAGGGCGCCGCCCTGCAGCGAGCCGTGGGTGGCGCCGGCCGCGCCTGCTTCGGACTGCATTTCGACAACCTTGACGGTCTGGCCGAAGATGTTTTTGCGGCCTTCCGCAGCCCAGCTGTCGACATACTCGGCCATGGTGGACGAGGGGGTGATGGGATAGATTGTGGCGACTTCGGTGAAGGCGTACGCCACATGCGCAGCTGCGCAGTTTCCGTCCATGGTTTTCATTTTGGCCATAATTTTTCTCATCCTTTCTAACGGTACTATTGCACCTGGGCCAGCTGGCGGAACGGCCAGGACCGGAGCGGCCGGAATGGTGGCCAGACCAGTTGGACGCAGCATTGACGCCACGTGCGGGCACCAGGATAACAAGTGTATACACGAATACACCACAGTAAGAATTCACCTTTATGACCTCATAATCCTTCGCGATGAGTCCATAAAAAGAAAATTTTACCCATGCTTTCAGGATTTTTTTGCGGGGGAGGCGATGAGCGGACGATACGGGCGGAGGATGGGGAATGCCAGGGGGGCACGAACGGGGAGGGCGGCGGCGGGCAAAAAAGAAAAGCTCCGGCCCGTCGGGCGGAGACTTTTGGCGCAAGTGAAGGGGTCAGCCGCGGCGGCTGCGGAAACGCGGGTATAGGCAGGCGGCGGCGATGAGGGCGGCGACGGCCAGGGCGGCGGACAGGGGGCCCATAAGGGCGCTGCCGAAGCAGCTGAAGGCGACCGCGCCGGGGATGCTGGCGAGCAGCGTGGCCCAGAGGTAGGGCCAGAACCGTACGCCCGACAGGCCGGCAAGGAAGCTGACGGCGTCCCACGGCAGGACGGGGGCGAAGCGCAGCAGCAGGATGGCTCTGAAGCCGTGGCGCGCGACTTTGTCGTCGAGGGCGGCGAGCGGCAGCCAGGGCGGCAAGGCCCGTTTTAGTCCGTCGCGGCCGAGCAGGCGGGCGGCGGCGAAGCAGAGGGCCGCCCCTAGGACGGTGCCGACGACGAGGTAGACGGCGCCCCACAGCGGGCCGAAGGCCAGGCCGCCGGCGATGCCGAGGACGATGGCGGGGAAAAAGAAGAACGGCCGGACGATGTTGCCGAGGATGTAGAGGCAGGGGCCCCAGTATCCCAGGGAGATCATCGTTTCGCCGATCGTCTCGGGCCTGAACCGTTCGATGCCGTAGCCGTATACGTATAGTATTCCCAGGGCGGCGAAGCCGGCGAGGTATACGCCGGCCGCCGGCCTGATCGCGGTTTGGATGTAGTGTCTCACAAGGTTTAATTATAGGCCAGCGTCCGGGAGGTGTAAAGGAGAATATCGCCAGGGGGCGCTTTACTGCGGTTTGGCGACGGTTATTTTTTTGATGACGACGTCGGTGGCGGGTTTGTCGTTGGGGCCGGTCTTGACTTTGCCGATGGCGCGGACGACGTCCATGCCTTCGACGACTTTGCCGAAGACGGCGTGCTTGTCGTCGAGCCACGGGGTGGCCTTGAGGGTGATGAAGAATTGCGAGCCGCCGGTGTTGGGGCCGGCGTTGGCCATCGACAGGACGCCTTCGGAGGCGTGGCGCAGGTCTTTGGCGAATTCGTCGGCGATGGTGTAGCCGGGGCCGCCGGTGCCGTTGCCTTTGGGGTCGCCGCCCTGGATCATGAAGCCGTCGATGACGCGGTGGAAGATGAGGCCGTTGAAGAAGCCTTTGTCGGCGAGGGTGATGAAGTTTTTGGCGGTGACGGGCGCTTTGTCTTCGAAGAGTTCGACTTTGAAGGTGCCCAGCGAGGTTTCGAAGGTGGCTTTGCTGTTGGCGGGGGAGCCGACGTTGACCGCGGCGGGGGCGGGGGTCGCCTTTTTCTCAGGCTGGGCCGGTTGCTGCGGGGCTTTGGTGGCGCACCCGGGCAGGATGAGCGCCAGGCAGGCGATGAGGGCGAGGATGGTCGTGAGGGTCTTGTTCATTGGTCAATCCTCCTGATGGCTGCGCTTTAGCTGCGTCTAAGCCTTATTATTTCCCGTGCTGCGATTCGAGAATGCCTATCGTATTATACTCTTTTATGCCTTTTTTTCAGTACTGCGTTTTGTCGTTTTTCTGTTTCCAGAGGTCGAAAGGCGTGGCGTTGGCGTCGTCGGGCCGCCGTTCCATGGCGACCTGGAGGACCCTGGCTTTGCCCTGGATGACTTCGTAGATGTAGCTGTCGTCGAAGCCCGCCGCAGCGGCGTCGTATCGGGTGGCGCCGTAGACGACTTTGCGCAGCTTGGCCCAGTGGACGGCGCCCAGGCACATCGGGCACGGCTCGCAGGAGGCGTACAGCACGCAGTCGGACAGGTCGAAGCGTCCGAGCAGGGACGAGGCTTTGCGGATGGCCTGGACTTCGGCGTGGGCGGTGGGGTCGTGGGTGACGAGCACCTGGTTGTGGGCGCGGGCGATTATCCGGCCGTCCTTGACGATTACCGCCCCGAACGGTCCCCCCTCCCCTTGTTCGACCCCGTGGACCGCTTCTGCTATCGCGACTCTCATATAGGCGCCGTCGTTATCCGCCGCGCCGGCGGAGACGTGAGCCGCCTGCACCGTCAGCAGCGCGGCGAACGCGACAGCCAGCAGACACAGTTTCATGGTCTAACCCCCTGACAAAATTTGTTACTGTTTATATGTACTATGCCGGGGACGGAAATCCTGCCGCGTTGAGAAGAGTGTCCCGCGACGGGTGCGGGAAGTATTTCTGGAAAAGAAATATGCTATAGATTATAATTATTGTAGAATCGCTATAACTTTTGTCATAATTCGGGGAAAAATTACTGTTTTGCGGGTGGGACGATTTGACGCCGACAGGAAGTTCGCTACGGTCTCTGATGGTGATATCTTTCGTTGCGCTGATGGTGGCGACGTTCGGCATCATCGGCTATTTCGCGTTCGCCAACTGGCAATCTTCCACCGAGCGGATGGTGGCCGAGATCCAGGCCAGCACGGACAGCGTGATTATCGGCCGTGTCGACGGCCTGATCGGCGCCACCCGCCATGTCAACGAGGCCAACCGCAACCTGATCGGCCGGAAGGCGATCGCTCTGGAGAATAAACGCGAACGCGAGCTGTTTTTCGCCAGTGTGCTCCAGGCGACGGGCGACGAGGTTTACAGCTTCACGTACGGCGCGGAGAGCGGCGAATTCTACGGGGCGCGCCGCAACGCGCGGGACGAGATCGAGGTGTACGAGAACAACGCGCTGACCGGCGGCAGAACCCGCTATTACGCCGTGACGTCCGAGCTTGCGGCCGGGAAGCTGGTGCACGAGACGGAGAAATTCGACCCCCGGACAAGGGATTGGTATATAATCGCCAAGACGGCCGGCAGACCGGTGTTTTCCCCTATCTATAAACATTTTTTGATCGACGATCTGGCGATTTCGGCGGCCTGGCCGATATATGACGGGAACGGCGCTCTCATGGGTGTGCTGGGAACGCACATAACGCTGTCGAAGATGAACGGCTACCTGCGCGAGGTCGTGAAGAGCCAGGAGGCGATGGCGTATATCGTCGAGAAGGACAGCGGCTATCTGGTGGCGAATTCGCAGGGCTGGCCGAACTTTGCGCCGCAGGGCGCCGGCGGCATCAGGAGGCTCGCGCTCGCGGAGACCGAGAACGCGGCGGTCGTGGATGCCTGGCGGCGGTACCTGGAAGCGTCAGGAACCGCCGCGCCGACGATGGCGGATAAGGACGGGCTGTTTGTCAAGGTGACCGAGTACAACCGGGACGGCCTTAACTGGCTGATAATCACGGCTATCCCGAAAGGCCCGTTTATGGCGGGGTTCATGAAGAGCCTCCAGTTTTCGCTGCTTATCGCGATGCTCGCCATCGTGCTGGCTATTCTGATTTATGCGAAGAGCACGGAGATCGCCTTCAGGCCGGTTTATGACCTGATAAGGACGACGGAGAAGTTTTCGGGGGGCGATTTCGGCGAGCGCGCCCAGGTGGTGCGGCCGGACGAGATCGGCAAGCTGTCGGTCGCCTTCAACAGGATGGCCGACCAGATCGACGCCCTGATCCATACGCTGGAGGAGCGTATCCGCGAGCGGACGAAGCGGCTGGAGCAGACTGTGCGGCAGCTAAGGGACAGCGAGGATAATATCCGCCAACTGCTGGATTCGACCGCCGAGGCTATTTACGGTATCGATACGTACGGCAACTTCACGTTCTGCAACGCCAGCTGCCTGCGGATGCTCGGGTACGGCAGGTCGAGGGAGCTGATCGGGGAAAATATGCACCGCAAGCTGCATGCCAGGCGCAGCGACGGCAGCGACATTGCGGAGGAGGACTGCCGGATCTTTCAGACGCTGCGCGACGGCGATAGGGTGCATGCCGACGACGAGGTTTTCCGGCGGGCCGACGGGACGGTTTTCCCGGTGGAATATTTCTCTTACCCCCAGTACCGCGACGGCATGATCGTCGGCGCGGTTGTGACGTTTTTCGATATCTCCGAGCGGAAGAAGACGCAGGCCGAGATCGTGTACCTGAGCAACCACGATCAGCTTACCGGGCTTTATAACCGCCGGTTTTACGAGAGCGAACTGCTGCGGCTCGATACGCCGGGCAACCTGCCGATGACGGTGGCGGTGGCCGATATCAACGGCCTTAAACTGGTCAACGATTCTCTGGGCCATGCCGTGGGCGACAAGCTGCTGGTGAAGGCGGCCGCAGCGCTGACGGGGGGCTGCCGCGACAGCGACGTTATCGCCAGGCTGGGCGGCGACGAGTTCGTGATCATCATGCCGCGCACGGGTGCCGCTGCGGCCGAGCAGGTCATCAGGAGCATCAAGGCTATCGCCGCCGGGGAAACGGTGGGTTCGGTCGCGGTGTCGCTTTCCTTCGGGTATTGTACGAAGACGGCCGCCGAGGAGGCGATCGAGGAGGTCGTCAAGAAGGCGGACGATCAGATGTACCGCACAAAGCTGTTCGAGAGCCCGGATATGCTCGGTCAGACGATCACGACGATCATCGCCGCGCTGTACGAAAAGAACGACATCGAGGAGGCGCACTCGCGCAGGGTCGCCGAGCTGTGCCGGCGGACGGGCGAGGCCCTCGGACTGCCTGACGGCGACGTGGACGCGCTCGCCAACGCCGGGCTGCTCCACGATATCGGCAAGATCGCCATCGCGGACGAGATCCTGAATAAGCCGGGCAAGCTTACGGAGGTCGAGTGGGCGGAGATCAGGCGCCACCCGGAAATCGGCTACCGCATTCTCAGGACGGTCAACCATTTGTCGGAGATGGCGGATTACGTGCTCGCCCACCACGAGCGATGGGACGGCGGCGGCTATCCCAAGGGGTCCACAGGGGCGGAGATTCCTTTGCCGGCCAGGATCATCCACATCGCCGACGCCTATGACGCCATGACGAGCTACCGCAGCTTTCGCGGCGCGATGACGGACGAGGAGGCGGTCGCGGAGCTGCGGCTGGGCGCAGGCCGCCAGTTCGACCCCGCGCTTGTCGAGATTTTCGTGGAGAAGGTGCTGGGAGAGTCGGTACAAGGCTAGGCGGGAAATGATTCGCAAAAAAACGAGCGTCCCCTCCCCTGTTTGGGGCGGGACGCTTCGTTTTTTCCGGCGGATTTTTCAGCGGCTGAAGCGGCAGGCTACGCCTTTGCAGCCGTGGGTGGTGTCTTTGATATGGAAGCAGCGCGTGTGACTGAGCGGCAGCCGCACCCGGCAGAGTTCCTTGAGGGCTTCCGCGCCGGAGAGCACCGCGGTGCGCACGCTCTGCTTGCAGCAGCCTGGCCCGCCGCAGTCGGCGATGGCGGCCAGGGCGGCGTTGGCGGCCCGCATGGCGAGGGTGCGCTCGACGTCTTTGGCGCAGGTGGCGTCAAGGAGGATGCTTATGAAGGCGCCGGCGCCGAGGCCGGCGCCGCAGGCCCCATGGTTGGCGCAGGTGCAGGCGGGTATCTGGCGCATGCGGCGGATGCCTTCGAGGATGTCGGCGTCGGTGACGGCGCGCGCGGCGCCGCCGGGCAGGGGGATGGGGCCGTGGTTTTTGACGGCGGCCAGCAGCGCGGCGACTACGATGGCGTGGTGCTCGGCGCCGAGCGACGGCAGGAAGGGGCCGCGCAGGAGCGTTTCGGCGATAGCCATCGGGTCTGTGCCTTCGGCGGCGAGGACGGTTTTTTCGAGGAAGGCGTGGAAGCCTGCGCCGTGGCAGTCTTCGCAGACGTAGTGGCCCGCGGGGCAGAGGACGGAGGCGGCGAAGGTACGCCGGCAGTAGCTGCAGGCTATTTCGGCGGCGTGGGTCCGGTAGACGAGCTTGGCGCCGCAGACCATGCAGTTTTCCAGGTGTCGCTGTTCGCCGTGCCGACCGGCACGGTCGTCCTCAGGGGACGTTCAGCAGCTTTTGGCGATGATTTCTTCCCTCACGGGCATATCCTCCCTCGTTGTTTGGGCTTTTGCGTAGGTATTCTAGGCGCGTGGGTTTATTCCTGTCGGTCAGCTTGGGCTGATGGCGACGGATTTGGGGAAGATAATGCGAGAACAACAAGGATTTTAGTCAAAAAGATGGAAATATGGGGAAAGATGCGGTTTGCTAAGAAAGGATGACGGCTTTGGCGGCGGAGGAAACAGGCAAGATGACGAGGGGGAACATGGTGTCGCTGGCGATGCTGGCGCTGCTGTTCTTTTATATGTACGCGCTCAATTATCTGATGCCGCTGCACCGCGACGACTACGAGTACGCGCTGGTGTGGAACACGCTGGAGCGGCTGGCGTCGTGGCCGGATGTTTTCCGGTCGCTGTATCTCCACTATTTCCAGCACGGCGGCCGGATGGTGGATTTCCTGGTGTTGGACGGCTTCCTGCTGATCGGCAAGCAGTGGTTCAACCCGTTCAACGCTATGCTGTACGTGGCGCTGATGATGCTGATATACTGGCATTCGCAGCGGGAGGTCACGCTGCGCTTCAATCCTTACATTCTGGGACTGATAATGGTTTTCTGCTGGTTCGGTCTGCCGGACTGGGCGTTGACGAATGTGTGGATGACGGGGGCGTGCGTGTATCTTTTGACGGCGGTGCTGATTTTCGCTTTCCTGCTGCCGTACCATTTCGATTATATCGGCAAGCCGCTGCTCGGGGACAGCTGGCCGGCCGCCGCGGGGATGTTCCTGGGCGGCGTGGCGGCGAGCTGGACGATCGAGAATACGGCGGCGACGATGATTCTGGCGGCGGCGGGCCTGACCTGGCTCGCCTGGCGGCGGGGCGCGCTGCGGCTGTGGATGGCGCCCGGCCTGGCGGGGTCGCTGCTGGGGTTCGCGCTGCTGGTGGCGGCGCCGGGCAATTTCGTGCGCTACGGCAAGGGGCCGAAGCTGTTCATTCATTTCACCAATCAGCTGGCGGCCGGCCTAGAGATTTTCCTCGGCGTCATCCCGACGGTGATTTTCCTGGTGCTGGCGTGGCGCATCCTGGTAACAGCCCATGCCCGGCGGCAGGGCGTCACAATACCGGAAAGCACTGGAAACGGCCGTTCGAATCTCTGGGACTATCTCCGCATATCGCTCGCCCTGCTGATGGTGTTTTCGGTGTTTAACGGGACGTTTGTTTCGCTGTGGGTGTCCAATCTGGTGTATAATAATGCGGCCGTGCCGCTGGGGGTAGCGAGCGCGGCTTTGAAGGCAAAGCTTTTCAAGGCTCTGTCCGGTCTTGAGGAGGTGGTCTTGTTTTTGCTCCTCATCACGCAGATATATCTGATCGCTTTCAAGAAACTGGGGCTGGGCAAGAATGCCGTAGCCGCCGTACGCGCCCAGGTGAAACGGCGGGAGGTGATGGACGCTTTTCCGGTAAGCTGGTTCGCAGCGGCTTGCGTGGCGCTGGCGGTGATCAACAATCTGGCGATGCTCCCGGCGCCGACCTTTCCCGGACGGGCGGGCTACGGCTCGGCGGTTTTCCTGATAATCGGCGCGATGAGCCTGTTCACCGTCCTCGAGGTGAAAGAGACAGTGTTGGGGAGCGGAGCGCGGAAGAAGTATTTGGCTGCGGTGCTGGCGCTGCTGTTTTTTCCCATGGCCGAAGCCACGCTGCACCAGTATAGCGTCATCCACCGGGAGGACGGGGCGCGGATGGCGTACCTGGAGCGGAAGGTCGCCGCGGGGGCGACGTATGTGGAGCTGGAGCCGCTGACGGCGAAGAACCGGGTGCTGCGGCACGTGTATTTCGTGGAGCTGAACAATTCGGTGTCGAAGGGCGGGCTGATCCGCTACTACGGGCTGAAGGATATAAAGGTGAGGGAATAGGACAACGGCGTTAGTAGTATATGACAAGCCGATGTTGACAGGAATTGTCCGCCGGCTATTGAATATACTATTCTATGCTGCTTTTGCGTCGTCGCCTGCATGTTGGCGGCCGGCGCCAGCATAATTTTGTCAGCGTAAAGGAAGTGTATTTTTTGTTCGGTTTTTTCAGTGGAGTGATGCATACGGCGTTGACTTTTTTTTATCATCTTACCCTCAGGCTGGGATTTCCGAACTACGGAGTGGCTATTATCCTGCTGACAGTATCTATCAAGGTGCTGCTTTTCCCCTTGACGATCAAGCAGGTAAAATCGATGCAGGCGATGAAGGAGCTGGGGCCGAAGCTGAAGGACCTGCAGGAGAAATACAAGGGTGACAAGACGAAGTTACAGCAGGAAGTCGCCGGCCTTTATAAGAAGGCAGGTGTCAATCCTCTGGCCGGATGCCTGCCGCTGCTGATTCAGATGCCTTTTCTGACCGGCATTTTTTTCACGATAAGGGATATCAGCTATGTCGGCCAGCCGGGTTTCCTGTGGATAAATAATTTGGCCGCCAGCGACCCGTTCTATATCCTTCCGGTTCTCGCGGCAATTACCACTTTCGTTTCGTCGCAGCAGACGATGGTCCAATCCACCGCTCAGAACAGAATGATGCTGCTGACCATGCCTCTCGTTATCGGCTTTATGGCCTTACGCTTTCCGGCCGGGCTGGGTCTGTACTGGGTGGTAAGCAATCTTGTCCAGATTGTTCAACAATGGTTTTTATACCGTAAACCGGTTGCCTCCTAACGCCTGCCGAGGGCGAACGGAAAAAGAACAAGAACCCGGCGAAGCGAAAATCCCGGCCCTGGAGAGGGCCGGGATTTTTTCAGTGATTCAGCACTTTGCTGAGGAACAGTTTGGTGCGTTCGTTCTTGGGAGCGGCGAAGAATTCGGCCGGGGGGGACTGCTCGACGATCGCCCCTTCGTCCATGAAGATGACGCGGTCGGCGACCTCGCGGGCGAAGCCCATTTCGTGGGTGACGACAATCATTGTCATGCCGTCCTTGACCAGCCCTTTCATGACGTCGAGCACTTCGGCGATCATTTCGGGGTCGAGGGCGGAGGTGGGCTCGTCGAAGAGCATGACTTTGGGCCGCATCGCTAAAGCCCGGGCGATGGCCACGCGCTGCTGCTGCCCGCCCGACAGGCGCGAGGGGTAGGTGCGGGCCTTTTCCGGGAGGCCGACCCTGCTCAGCAGCTTGAGCGCGATGTCCTCGGCTTCGGAGCGCGTCTTGCCCTGGACGTGGATGGGCCCCATGGTGATGTTGTCGAGGACGTTTTTGTGGTTGAAGAGGTTGAACTGCTGGAAGACCATGCCGGTGAGCTGGCGTGCTTTGTGGAGGTTTTGGGGGCCGGAGTGGACGGAGATGCCGTCGACGGTTATCTCCCCTTCCCTGATCGTTTCCAGGCCGTTGATCGTCCTGAGGAGCGTGCTTTTGCCCGAGCCGCTGGGGCCGATGACGACGACGACTTCGCCGGCGGCGACGGTCAGCGAGACGTTTTTGAGGACGGCCAGCGGTCCGAAGTTTTTCGATACCCTTTTGAGCTCAATCACTTTCCGCCAGCCTCTTTTCCAGTTTTCTCACCGCGAGCGACAGGCCGAAGGAGAGGATGAAGTAGAAGGCGGCGATCGCCAGCCAGACTTCAAACGCCCGGAAGGTGGTTGTGACGATATTTTTGGCGACATAGGTGAGGTCGGCCACGGCGATGACGGATACGAGGGAGGAGTCCTTGACGAGGGTGATGAACTGGCCGGCCAGAGGCGGCAGTATCCGCTTGACGGCCTGCGGCAGGATGATAAGCCGCATGGCCTGCCACTCGGTCATGCCGATGGACAGGGCGGCCTCGCGCTGGCCGCGGTGGATGGACTGGATGCCGGCGCGGATTATTTCGGTGATGTAGGCGCCGGAGAAGAAGGCCAGGGCGAAGACGGACGCCGTGACGGGCGACAGGCTGAAGAAGACGCCGAGGCCGAAGTAGATGAAGAGGATCTGGATGAGGAGCGGCGTGTTGCGTATCCACTCGACGTAGATGTTGCCGATGGTCTGTATGGCAAAGGAGCGGGAGATGCGGCAGAGCGCCCCGGCTATCCCCATGACGGTGCCGAAGACGATCGACAGCGCCGATATTTTGATGGTGACAAGTAAGCCGTCCAAAATGGACGGCATGTATTCGGCGAGGACGCCGAAATGCAGTTGATACACGGTCTTATTCTCCTAGCTAAAGCCTATTTCTTCTGCGGTACCGAGTCCCACCATTTCATGTCGACGAACCAGTAGGTGTAGGCTTTCTTGTAGTCTTCGCCGGCCTTGTATTTTTTGACGAATTTGTTGACTTCGGCGAGCAGGGCGGCGTTGCCTTTGGGGACGGCGATGCCGAGTTCCTCGGTGGTGAAGGGCTCAAGGACGGCGTAGGTGGTTTCGCTGTTCATCTTGTTGTAGATGGCTACCCAGGGAACTTCGTGGATGACGGCGACCGCCTTGCCGTTCAGGACTTCGAGGCCGGCGAGGGCCGAGCCTTCGAATTTCTTGACTTCGGCGTTTTTGAACATTTTGGAGGCCGTCTGGTCGGCGGTGGTGCCCATCGAGACGGCGATCACGTTGCCTTTTTTATCGAGGTCTTCCCATTTCTTGACATTGGGGTACTTTTTGCTGACAAGCATGGCCTGCCCGGATTTGAAGTAGGTTTCGGAGAAGTCGACGACTTCTTTGCGTTTGTCGGTGATGGTCATGCCGGCGATGACGAGGTCGACTTTGTTGGCCTGGAGGGCCGGGATGAGGCCGCTGAAGGCGTAATTCTGGAATTCGATTTCCACGCCGAGTTCTTTGCCGAGCGCTTTGGCGACATCGATATCGAAGCCGACGAGCTGGCCGTTTTTGTCGGCCATTTCGAACGGATAGTAACCGGTGGCGGTGCCGACGACCAGTTTGCCTTTCTTCTTGATGGCGTCGGCCGCCGGGTCTTTCTTTTCGCCGCCGCCGCAGCCGGCCACGGCCAGCGCCAGGACGCCGACGGCCACGACAGCCGCAATTTTCTTAACCAGGTTTTTCATATGTACCCCTCCGTTGTCAGTCTGTCCTTATTATAGATTCTACGGTATTTTTATACAAGGTGTTTTTGGCGATAAGGCTTTCTAGGTGTACTTGGCATAAAAATCCACCTCGTCTTGCCTGATGAAGCCCAGTCCCTGCCAGAACGCCGCTCCGTCGGGGTTGTCGGGGTTGACGAACAGGTGGCAGCGCTCGATGCCGGCCTGTTTGAGCATGGCGAAGCTGGCGGCGACGAGGGCGCGGCCGAGGCCGGCCCGCCGGCAGGCGGAGGCTACGGCGAGGTGGTAGAGGCAGCCGCGGCGGCCGTCGTGGCCGCAGAGAAGGGCGCCGACGAGTTCCCCCCCTGCCTGCTCGGCGACAAAGCTGAAGCCTTGGTTGCGGGCGAGGACTCTGCCGATGTTGTCGCGCGAGTCGGCGGCGTTGAGGCTGAGGCCGGCGGTGGCGGCCCACAGGGCGTATACCTGCGGATAGTCGTCGATTGTCATGGCGCGGAGGATGGTGCCGTTGTCCAAGGTAAGCGCCTCCCGGAGGAAGTAGTATGTTTGTCTTTATGATACATGATTTGGCCGGCCGGGGAAAGAGGAGGCGCGGAGCCGCTGCCCCGCGCCTGGGTTAGAGCTTGATGACGCCGACGGAGCTGAGGAAGATGACGGCGAGGAGGGCTGGGGTGACGTAGCGGAGGATGAAGAAGTAGACGGGCAGCAGACGGGCGACGGCCGGCGGGGCGCCGGTGGCGAGTTCGCGGGCGACGTCGGCTTTGTCGGCGAAGCGGCCGACGAAGAGGGCGATGAGCAGGCCGCCGAGGGGGAGCAGGATGTTGGAGGAGAGGTAGTCGAACCAGTCGAAGAAGCCGCGGCCCATGAGGGTGTAGCCGCCGAGCAGGCTGCCTTTGTCGACCGACAGGGTGGCGAGGATGCCGACGGCGAAGATGACGGCGCTGGTGAGCAGGACGGCACGGGAGCGCGGCAGGCCTTTCTCTTCGGCGAGGTAGGCGACCGGCACTTCGACGAGGGAGAGCATGGCGGTGGTGGCGGCGATGGCCGCGAGGAAGAAGAAGGCGACGAGGAGGATCGTGCCGAAGGGCATCTGGGAGAAGACGAGCGGGATGGTCATGAACAGCAGGCCGGGGCCGGCCCCCGGCTCGAGGCCGAAGGAGAAGACGGTCGGGAAGATGGCGAGGCCGGCGAGCAGGGAGACGAGGGTGTCGGACAGGGCGACCTTGGCGCCGGTGCCGAAGAGGTTGTTGTCGGCGGTGAAGTAGCTGCCGTAGGTTATCATGGTGCCCATGCCGAGCGACAGTTTGAAGAACGCCAGCCCCATGGCGGTGAGGACGGCGGCGGCGGAGAGTTTGCCGAAGTCGGCGGCGAACAGGAAGCTGACGCCGTCGGCCGCGCCGGGCAGGGTGAGGGCGCGGAGGTCGCAGGCGACGATGAGGACGAAGAGCAGCGGCATGAGCGTTTTGGTGATACGCTCAATGCCTTTTTTCACGCCCATGATGAGGATGCCGGCGACGACGGCGAGGACGACGGCCTGCCAGACGACGGGCGTGACGGGGCTGACGACGAGGGCGCCAAACTGGGCTTTGGCGCCTTCGAGGGTGACGACGGCGAAGTCGCCGCGTATAGCTTTGAAGAGGTAGAAGTACACCCAGCCGGCGACCGAGCTGTAGAAGAACATGATGAGGAAGGCCGCGCCGACGCCCATTGTGCCGATGTGTTTCCAGGGGGCGCCGGGGGCGAGTTTGGCGAGGGCGCCGACGGCGTTGCGCCGGGTGCGGCGGCCGATGTAGAATTCGCCGAGCATGACGGGCAGGCCGATGAAGACGATGCAGGCGAGGTATACGAGCAGGAAGGCGCCGCCGCCGTACTGGCCGGTGAGGTAGGGGAATTTCCAGATGTTGCCGAGGCCGACGGCCGAGCCGAGGGTGGCGAAGAAGACGGCGAGGCCGGAGGAAAATGTGTCTCTTGTTTTCATGCCGCTTTCCTTTCTGCGAATAGCTTGCGATTAGTGCTGCGTTAATAGATGCAACGATTATGATACCACGGCGGCGCGCGGCCGGGCAACGGGGAAAAAAATGGCCCGGGCCGTCGGGGACGACGGACCGGGCCGGTGCTGCGGGCTTTGAGTTACAGGGGTGTTTCTTCGCCTTCGTAGAGCTTGATGGCGGTGGGCGCGGCGAGGAGGTCTTTGACCTTGGCCCGCCATTCGGCGATGTGCGGGGTGGCGATGTGGCGCTTGAGGGCCTCTTTGCTTGTCCATTCCTCGACGAACACCATCCGCTGGGGGTTGCCGGGGTCGTCGAACAGCGTGTAGCTGACGCAGCCCTCCTCCTGCCTGGTGGCGGCCATCAGGGGCTGGGCGAGCGCGAGAACTTCGGCCTTTTTGCCTTCTTTGACCGTCTGGGCGGCCATAACGATGATCATGTCTGTATTCCTCCCGAGAGTTTTTCCTTATTATGTTCGTCGTCAGGCGGCGGTTTCCTGGTTCCCGCGGGCAGTCAGAACAGAATCATCGTATTTCCCGTTGGTTAACTAACAGGCATAGGAGTAAAAAATGCGCATAATCCCGTCGGCATCGTTACTTGATACTTCGATTCTAAACCAAGCCTTGAAGTAGGCAGTATTATTAAAGTTCACACTCATCATTGTCACCTCCCTTCGAGCGTTGCGTTACTAATCCAGCAAGAATAGACCAGTCAACTACTATTGCTGTTTTTGAATGGCGAACCAGTAAATGTCCGCCATTCGTCTCTGCTATTTAATCGGGGGAATAACCCGCTCAAATATATACTTCAGGAAATTGTCAAGGGAATTAAGGTTGTGGTTCACCTGCATTCTGATAAGGGCGCCTTCCCACGACGTATAGATAAATTCGGCCAACGCTCCGGGATCATGATCAGTTAGAATTTCTCCTTCCGCTTGCGCCTCAGCAATGCACTCGGCAAACAACTTAGACCATCTGTCAAATTCCGTTTTCAAGCCTACCCTCACGCGAGGGCTTGCCTCCGCTATCTCTGTGGCCAATTTGGCAACCAGACAGCCTTGACCGCATCCGTTCTGCTCATAGTAGGAACGAATAGACAAGAAATAATCCAGCATTCTTTGTCTGGGTGATACGTCCTCTTTAGACAACTTGCCTTTGATAGAGTTTGCCAGTTGTTCGCCGTAGTATTCGATGATGGCTACGCCGAAGGCTTCTTTTGAATCAAAGTAATGATAGAAGGAGCCTTTGGGAACATCGGCCTCAGCCAAAATTTCCTGTATGCCGACAGCATTATAGCTTTTCGCCAGCATAGCTCTGGCCCCTATTTTTATAAGTTTTTCGCGTGTATTAGTCTTCATATTTATATAATAGACCGGTCGTCTCAAAATGTCAATATTTTTCCTGCAAATTGTTG
This sequence comes from Sporomusaceae bacterium, assembly GCA_031460455.1. Lineage (NCBI taxonomy): Bacteria > Bacillati > Bacillota > Negativicutes > Selenomonadales > Sporomusaceae > Sporomusaceae bacterium. Next base: position 328,478 of record JAVKTQ010000002.1, on the reverse strand, counting down.
AATGTATTTAAAAAGAAAATAGCAAAGCCCTCCCCAGCCTGGACGTAAGCGGTGCGAGACCGCGCGCCGTAGCGCGTTTCGCCTTGCCGGCCTAAGCGGCCACAGCGTCGCTAAAGCGACGTGTGTCTGCTTAGGCCGGAGTTTCGCGGCACCGCAAAGGGGGCATGAGGCGCAAGGTCGCTACGCCTTATATTGCGCCAATATTGTAATTTTTCCTGGCAGGAAAGCATGTAAAATGGTAAAATTGCATTGAATTTCGCCAAGACAGGTATAGCCAATTATACCAAAGAGTCGGATACCGAATGCCAACAGCTGAAAAGACGGGAAACGAGGTGCCGCGAAATGAAGAGTGCCGGTATTATCGGCTTGGGCCACTACGCCCCGGAAAAAACGCTAACAAACGCCGATCTGGAAAAAACCTTGGGGTTGCCGGCCGAGACTATTTTGCGGCTTTCCGGCATCAACGAGCGCCATGTCGCCGCTCCCGAGGAAGCTGCCTCGGACTTGGCCGCCGTGGCCGCCAGGCTGGCCCTGGCAAACGCCAAGGCCGAGCCGGATGAAATAGATCTGATAATTGTCGCTACTTGCTCGCCTGACTGCTACGGCCCCTCGACCGCCGCGGCGGTCCAAGAGCGGCTCGGGGCGCGGCGGGCGGCGGCCTTCGATTTGGCGGCGGCCTGTTCCGGTTTTATCTATGGCCTGGTGGTGGGCTGCAATCTGATCAGGGCGGGGCTATACCGGAAGGTGCTTGTAGTCGGCAGCGAGGTGCTGTCGAGGATAACCGACCCGCAGGACCCCGATACGGCAATCCTGTTCGGGGATGGCGCCGGCGCGGCGGTGCTGGGGGAAGCGCCGGCGGGCTACGGCCTTTTGGGCACCGATCTCGGCGCAGACGGTTCGGGCTTCGATACAATCAAAGTCCCGGCCGGGGGCAGCAGGCTGCCGACGTCGGCGGAAACGATCGCCCAAAGGCTTCATTATACGAAGATGGATGGCGCCAGCGTGACCATGTTCGCTATGCGGGTGCTGGGCGACTCGGTAAAACGTTCGCTGGCCGCGGCCGGATTGGGGCCGGGCGATATCGACCTTATGGTGCCGCATCAGGCCAACCTCCGAATTATCGAGGCGGCGGCCAGGCGAGTGGATTTGCCGCTTGAAAAAACGGCCGTCAATATCGATCGTTATGGCAATACTTCGTCAGCCTCCGTCCCGATCGCCCTCAGTGAAGCTGCCGCCGCCGGCCGGATACGGCGCGGCGACCGCGTGGTCCTCGTCGGCTTCGGCGCGGGTCTGGCCTGGGCCTCCTGTGTGCTGAAATGGCACTGATGCGGGAGAAGGACAAGCCGGTGGTCAAAAGGCGGAATGATAATTTATTTAATGATAATTTATTTAATGATCATTATTTAAAGGAGGAAAAGCATCATGACAACATTGGAAAAGTTAGGCCAGATTATCCTCAAATTCAAAAAGGACAAGGTCGCTCCGGAGGCTCTGACAGCGACAGCTAACCTGGTTTCCGATCTCGATCTCGATTCTATCGACCGCACCGAGCTGCTGGTGCTGGCCGAGGATGCCTTCAATCTGAAAATCTTCGACGCGGATGCGTACAAGATGAAGACTCTGGGCGATGTAGCCGAGTATATCGATAAGAAGCTTTCGGCATAAGTTGTGTTATGGGGGCTTGGCCTTGACCGCCAATGCCTTTCCCACAGGATCGCTATCGCGATAACGCCAAAAGGGGCTGTGTGAAAACACGGCCTTTTTTTGCCGGCGAAATTCCAAAAAATAGCCAAAAAATACAAATAATGTTTTCGCTATTTTATTGCTATCAGTTATAATTGTAAAGAATACCGAAACCATTATAACCGGGGTTCGATGGCAAGTTGATAGGCAGGCAGCAATTTTCTAAGTTTGCGGCAAAGGCATGTGAAGAATGATAACAAAGCGGCATCGACTATTGGGAATCCCTCTGGGCTTGCTTCTGCTGGCGTTCGTTAGCAGTACAGCCTATGGCGCTAATGCGGAAGATTTCGAAACACCGGAATACAAGGCCAATCAAGGCTTACGCCTGATCTACGCTTCCGAAGCGTATGCGCTCGGTTATACCGGCAGAGGCATCACTCTGGGCATAGCGGATAACTTCGCGCAGATGACGCATATCGAGTTCGCAAGCAAGGCCAATTCGGGAACAATTACGGTTCCGCAGAATTACGACTGGGCGGCGAATGCTCACGGTACCCATGTGGGCGGCATTATGGCGGCGGCCAAGAATAACCTGGGAATGCACGGCGTAGCTTTCGAGGCGAATCTGCTTTCCGGCGACGTGCTTTCCGCGAATCAGTACGATAATTTACGTACAGCCTATAATGCTTTTATCGCCAATAATAATATAAAAATAATCAATAACAGCTGGGGTGCGTCGACGTATTATGATGTGGCCGGGAAGGCGGCTTTCCGGGATACGGATTTTCAGCTGTCGCTCGATGTGCTGCAAAATGCCACAAACCGCGATAAGGTTCTTGTCTTTGCCGCCGGAAACAACGGTCATCCCACTCCGGGCGGGGAAAGCACGCTTGCTTATCTGCGGCCCCAAACGGCAAGCAACTTTATTAACGTCATTTCGGTTAACGCGGCCAATTTCAATATGGCGACCAACACCGCAGGCACGGCCTTTGTCAGCGAATTCAGCGATCTTACGAAGTATGTGGAAGAGAACAGTATCGCCGCGCCGGGGTCGAATATCTATTCGTCCATTTCCGGCTTGTCCGCAAATAATTTGTATAAACCCGATTCGGGTACGTCGATGGCCGCGCCGCATGTCAGCGGGGTGGCAGGCTTGGTGCAGCAGGCTTTTCCGTATATGAGCGGCAAGCAGATTGTCGATACTGTGTTGTCGACGGCCAACAGTAATTTTACCTTGCCAGACTACACGGTTACGGTCCAGATGGACGAGATAACCGAAAATAATTATACATTCAAAGTGAACCTCCACTATTTCCGGACTTCCCCCAACACGGTACAAACCGATCTGACCAATTATTATAATGCCAACCGGACTGCTCTGCTGAATTATGGTTATGATACGCTGAACAGTTTTTTACTGGCGACCCGGTCCGTTTTTTACAACGTCCCGCAGGAACTTGTCTTTGGCCAAGGTCTGCTGGATGCCGGGGCGGCCGTTAAAGGGCCCGGGCTATTGGATGCCAGAAGGTTGGCCAGGAGCAGCCTAAATAGCGATTACGGAAGGACACAGGCCCTTTACGCGGTGAATACGGGCGGCTACGACAGCACCTGGAGCAACAATATCGGGGAAAGGCGGGCCGGTTTGCTCGAAACGGGCAGCCCTTACCAGGATTTGCGGGAAATCTATAATTATTACAATACGCAAGGCGGCGATGCGTACAGCCTTGCGCAAGGCAGGACGTATATTTCGGAATACAACGCTAAGGTGACCGCGAACGGCCTAAAAGACCTGCCTGTAGGATTGATCAAGTCGGGCCTTGGCACTCTGACGCTTTCAGGAGCAAACACGTATCAGGGCAGCACGGTCGCGGCCGGCGGCGTCCTGGAGATCAACGGCTCGGTAGCTGGTGACGCCTGGAGCGTAGAAGCAGGGACGATTGCCGGCACAGGCACAATTGGCGGCAATTTGTATAACCGCTACAATGTCAGGGCCGGCGGCGGCAACACGCCCGGCACACTAAGAGTGAACGGCAATCTCGTCAGCAATAGATTCATTTCCGTTATGATAGATAGCCCGAATAATTTCGGCAAGATCGCGGTAACGGGTACCGCCAATATCGGAAACTCCCTCTTAATCCCCTACACCGATGCCTACAAGCCGGATGAGCGGTATGTCGGGATACTGACCGCCGGCCAGGGCATCACCGGAAACTTTTTAGATATGCCTGTAACGGGATTTCTGACCGCCGTGGGCAGCCACGACGGAACAACGGCCACACTGCAGTACCGGCAGGAAAATAATCTTAGCGACCCTACGACCAGACAGTCGGAAACCTATCAGAAAATGATGGCCATTTATAATAGGCTGCCGGTCGGATCGCCGGAGCGGCAGGCCATGTATCCGCTGCTCAACCTGAAAGACGACCAGGCCACTCAGGCCTTAACGGAAATCTACGGCGGGGCGCAGCTAAACCAGGCGGCCTTCATCCAGAGCGATCCGACTATCGGCAACGCCATAGCCGCCAGGATGGATTATTTGAAGCAACCGGCCGGTCAGCAAGTCTCTTTTCAGCTCGCCGGTTTTGCGCCCGGCAATTATATCTATAACGCCATTATCCCGCTGGAGTTGGATGCCGTGGGCAGTTGGTGGATGAAGGCAAGCAAAAACTGGGGCTCGATCGACGCCCAGCAGGACTTGCCTGCGATCAATAACCAAGGCTACGGTATTGTGATGGGAGTGGACAGGAAGACCGGCGATAATTGGCGCACAGGTATTCTCTTCGGTTATGGCCGGAATCAGGTGTCGTCAACTATGGCCAATACAAAGAATCAAGGCCACTATCTGGGATTGTACGGCGGTTCGGACAAAGGCGCCTTGGATTTGCATACTTACATCGATTATGGTCGCCAGAACAACCATGCGACCCGCTTTATCCGGCAACTGGGGCTGCAGGCCGACAGCAATTATCGCAGCAAAACCCTGTCTTTCGGCCTCGGCGCGAGCTATAACCTGCACCATGATAAAGAGCAGCTTTGGCAGGTAAGCCCGTATGTCGATATCCATATAACCCGATATATCCAGGACGGATATTCGGAGACGGGTGCAGGCGACAGCTACAACCAGATAGCCGATAAGCTGACCAATACTTATAGTACCGGGGAATTCGGCATTAAAGTCGCCCGCAAGTTTCCGCAGGCGCATTATGCGATAAACGTCGGGTACAAAAGGGTGCTGAGCGGCAGCAATCCCGAGATGACTGTCGCCTACACTCTCACGCCGACGGATAAAATTAAGATAAGCGGCAGCGAGCAAGATCGCGAGTATTTGGTGGTCGGTCTTAATATCCAGGGAAAATTATCGAAGAATGTGACCATCGATGGGCAGATAACCGACGAAATAGGCAGGAAAAGCGATAATCTGACGGCTTCGCTGATGCTGCGGAGAGTATGGTAAATGTGGCCGCCGGGTTCGCCGAACGCCGCGGCGGCACGCGAAAAATAAAAAACGAAATACTGCGATTGGCGGCGATTGCGTTAGCATGCGGTCCACGCAGAATGAACAATCGTGATATTCGTTCTTTTCAGCGGTTCATTGCTTTATTACGGTAAAGTAAAATAGGCAAGGAAGCAATACATACAGGAGTGATGAAAGATGAAAAAATGGATAGCCCTGGCAATCGTCGCCGTACTGATGATAACGCTGCTCGCCGGCTGCGGCGCGCCTGCGAAGAAGAAGATCGTGGTCGGCCTTGACGACCATTTCCCGCCGATGGGGTTCCGCGACGACAAGAACAATATCGTGGGCTTCGACGTCGATATGGCCAAGGAAGCCGCCAAACGGCTGGGCATGGAGGTCGAGTTCAAGCCGATCGACTGGAACAGCAAGGAGGCCGAGCTTAACGGCAAACGGATCGATATGCTGTGGAACGGTCTGACGATCACCGAGAAGCGCAAGGAGAATATCCTGTTCTCGAACGCTTATATGGAGAACAAGCAGATTATCGTGGTGGCCGCGAATTCGCCGCTGAAGACGAAGGCCAGCCTGGCCGGCAAGGTGGTCGGCGTGCAGGACGGCAGCAGCAGCATCGAGGCGGTGGAGAAGGAGGCGGCGGTGGCCAAGTCCTTCAAGGAGCTGAAGAAGTATCCCGACAATGTGGCGGCGCTGATGGATCTTAAGGCGGGCCGCATCGACGCCCTGGTGGTTGACGAGATCGTCGGCCGCTACTACATCGCCAAGAAGGCGGGCGATTACGCCGTGCTGAGCGAGAACTTCGGCTCGGAGGAATACGGCGTGGGGCTGCGCAAGGACGACAAGGACCTGCAGGCGAAGCTGCAGAAGGCTCTCGACGATATGAAGAAGGACGGCACTTCGGCCAAGATCTCCCAGCAGTGGTTCGGGGCCAATATCGTTAAGTAACCAAAATGCAATTAGAAAACTTGGCTTCGCCACGCCTCCGGCGCAGGCGGAGCCATAGTTGCACTTATGTCTATCAGAAAGTTTATACTTTCTGATAGACGAAAAACGGATGAGATTGCCGGCCGGCAGTCTCATCTTTGTGAGGAGCAAGGCATGGATTATATCCTTTCCCTCATCGGGCCGATGGTAGACGGCACGGCGGTGACGCTGCAGATGTTTTTCGTCACGATCGTGCTGTCGCTGCCGCTAGGGCTGGGGCTGGCGATGGCGCGCATCTCGCGCTTTGCGGCGCTGTCCGGCGCTGTGGGCGTGTATATCTGGCTGATGCGCGGCACGCCGCTGATGCTGCAGCTGCTGTTCGTGTACTACGGCCTGCCGTTTATCCCGTATATCGGGGTGACGCTGCCCGAGTTCCCGGCGGCGGCCTGCGCTTTCGTGCTGAATTACGCCGCGTATTTCGCGGAGATTTTCCGGGCGGGCATCCAGTCGATCGAGCGCGGGCAGTACGAGGGCGCGAAGGTGCTGGGGATGACGTACCCCCAGACGATGCGGCGCGTGATCCTGCCGCAGGTGATCAAAAGGGTGCTGCCGCCGGTGAGCAACGAGACGATAACGCTGGTGAAGGATACGTCGCTTATTTATGTGCTGGCGATGAACGATCTGCTGCGGGTGACGCGCTCGATCGTGCAGCGGGATTTCGACCTGACGCCGTTCGCGGTGGCGGCGGTTTTCTACCTGGCGATGACGTTCGCGCTGACCTGGATGTTCGAAAAAATGGAAAAGCGGTATGCAGTGTATGACGAGTAACGATGGGCATATGATCGAGATGACCGGCATCCATAAGAGCTTCGGGGCGCTGGCGGTGCTCAGGGGCGTGTCGCTGGCGGTGGCGAGGGGCGAGGTGGTGGCTATCATCGGCCCGTCGGGGTCGGGGAAGAGCACGCTGCTGCGCTGCCTGTGCCGGCTGGAGGCGATCGACCGCGGGAGCATCGCGGTGGAGGGCGAGACGCTGGCGACCGAGGAGCCGGACGGCCGCAGCCGCTATGCGGCCGACGCAGAGGCGCGGCGCATCTGCCGCAAGATGGGGATGGTGTTCCAGCATTTCAACCTTTTCCCGCATCTGACGGTGCTGGATAACCTGCTGGAGGCGCCGCTGACGGTGAAGGGCCTGGCGCGGGCCGCTATCCTCCCCGAGGCGGAGGCGCTGCTCCGCAAGGTGGGGCTGTGGGACAAGCGCGACACTTACCCTTCCCGCCTGTCGGGCGGCCAGAAGCAGCGGGTGGCGATCGCCCGCGCTCTGGCGATGAAGCCTGATATCATGCTGTTCGACGAGCCGACGTCGGCCCTCGACCCGGAGCTGACCGGCGAGGTGCTGAAGGCGATGCGCCAGTTGGCGGAGGAGCATATGACGATGGTGGTCGTGACCCACGAGATGGCGTTCGCCCGCGAGGTGGCCCACCGGGTGATCTTTATGGACGAGGGCGAGATCGTCGAGGAGGGCACGCCGGAGGAGGTCTTCGGCCGCCCCCGGCTGGAACGGACGAGAGCGTTCTTGGGCAGCGCGCTGTAAAAGCATTTTTTTGCCGTGAAAAGGCCCCGACCTCTGCGTTTATGCAGAGGTCGGGGCCTTTTGTGTTTCGGGCACAGGGTCTGTTTGCCGTGTTTTGCGCATGGTTAATATTATTTTCATTTTTGCCCATTGACTTTGCTCTTGGGTAATATTAAGATAAAAACATAGGTTATTTTGTAATTAATTGTCATTGGAGGGAGAAAAATGAGCGCGGAATCAGCCAAAGCGTTTCTGGCGAAAATGAAAACCGACGAAAAGTTCGCCCAAGAGGTTCTCCTGCACAAAGAGTTCGACAAGCTGGCGGAAGCAGCCAAGGCCGCAGGGTTTAGTTTCACTAAGGAGGAATTCAAAGCAGCCTGCGGCGATCTGGCGGAAGGTGACCTCGATAAGGTGACCGGCGGGGCCAATTCGATCCGTTGCTGCCATTCCGGCTGGTGGTTCGCCAATTGGTAAACCGCGGGCTGCGGTGAGGTTACGCCAACTGGCGCCGTTTGAAGCGGCGCCAGTCTTGTTTATTTGCAGAGTCAGACTGGTGAGAAAGGTCCAGATGCAAGGCGCACCGGATAAGTAGACACACAACGCTTTAGCGTTGATGTGGTCGCTTATACCCGGAAGGGTGCGAGCGCGCCGCGCCGCGTACATTGGACGTACGCAAGCAAGCGCTCTGAGGAGCAACGCCGCAGATGGGCCTTTATCGGCAGTCTGAACTGGCGCCGTTTGAAGCGGCGCCAGTCTTGTTTTTATTTGCCGGCTTTGTACTGCCGGCATAATTGCGGATTGACGGCCATGAGATCGCCGGTCGCCGTGGCCGCGCTGGCGCGGCAGCCGCCGCCGCAGCGGGCGAATTCGGCGCAGGCGGCGCATTCGCCGTTATGGGCAAGAACATCCTTTTTCTTGATATCGGTGATCGCCCGCAGAGCCGGTGACGACAATGCCGCCGCGAATGATTGGCGCAGAATGTTCGGCATCTTTTTTTTGTCGATAATGTCAATGTACCCCGGACAGGGTATCATCGTACCGTCCGGCAGCAGCGTCGGCGTCAGCCGGCAGGACATGCAGTCGTAGCTCTCCGGCTCGTAGGCTGCGAAATCCTCGCGTTCCCCGGTGCAGTCGTACCCGCCGATTTTCAGTTCGAAAGGCCGTCCGTCGGCCGACCAGCGCTCCGCGACCGCCGCGTAGGCTGCCGATACTTCTTCCCAGCCGATGTTCGTCGCACTGTCCCGCCAGTTGCCGATTCTTTCCGGCAGGCCGACCCGCCAGGCCTGAATGTCCAGCTGGGTCATCAAGGCGTAGGTTTCCGGCAGCGATCCGGCGTTGGTCAGGTCGACGACGGTGGCGACGGCGACGGCGAAACCGTGCTGCCGCAGGCGCCGGATGGCCCGTACGGCGGCCCGTTCGGCGCCAGGGACGCCGCGCATGGCGTCGTGAGCGCCGCAGCCGTCAAAGCTGATCTGCACATTGGGCAGGAAGCCCAGTTTTTTTATGCCTTGCAGCGCTTTGTCGGTGACGAGCACGCCGTTGGTGGAAAGATGGGTTACGGTAATCTGCCTGTCGGCCAATGCGGCCAGGATGTCCGGCAGGTCCGGGCGCAGTAAGGGCTCGCCGCCCGTCAGATGCACTTGGTGGACGTTGGCTTCGGCCAGTTTGCCGATGATGCGGAGCATGTCAGGCAAGGGGAGTTCGCCATAGGTTCCGGCGGGGGATTCCAAATAGCAATGCCGGCATTTGAGGTTGCACAACCCGGTTATCAGCCAGTGGACGGTGCGCAGATAAGGATTGTCCGCTTTGCGGAATTTCTGATGAGGCAGTATTTCCTCCCCCTGGCCGCATTCTTCGGCCATGCCGGCCGCGATCAGCTTGTCCAGGAAAACTTCCCTCTCTATGAAGCCGCCGGCAGCGTCGAGGTCGGTCCGCCCGTCGCAGGCCTGGGCGAGGAGAAACATCTGCGCCGACAGGTGGCGGCAGTCACCGTTCTTGGAATTAAGCAGGGCATGGGGCTCGTCCGCCCAGCCTCGCAACAGCCATTCGTTTTTCAATCTGGCGTAGCGCATGATTCCAGCTCCCTTCCGGGCGTGTGCAGTTTACGGGCGGAGCAGTCTGAGGGCGGCCCCGGCCATTATTTCGGTCATGTAGGCGAGGGCTTTTTCGTCGAAGTCGAATTTGGGGTGGTGAAGGGGATAGACGTCCCGACCGGCCGGGGCGGCGCCGATGAACATGAACGCGCCCGGCACTTTTGCGAGGTAGTGGGAAAAGTCTTCGCTGGCCAGCACGGGGGGCGTCTCCTCCACCCCGTTCGCGCCGAGGACTTCGCCGCCGGCCGCCAGGACCTGCCCGGCGACGGCAGGGTCGTTGACGAGGGGCGGGTAGCCGATGACTTTTTCGACCGTGACGGCGGCGCCGTGGGCTTCGCCGCTGCACCGGCAGATATTTTCGATGCGGCCCAGAACGTCGTACCGCAGCTGCCCGTCGAAGCATCGGAGCGTGCCTTTGATCGCGGCTTTGTCGGGGATGATGTTTTCCGCTTCGCCGCTCTGGAAGGAGCCGACGGAAAGGACGACGGTTTCCGCCGGGTCGATGGCGCTGCCGACGATGGCGCTTAGGGCGGCGACGATTTCGGCGCCGACGAGGATGGGGCTGACGGCGCGGTGGGGCATCGAGCCGTGGCCGCCCTTGCCGTGGATGGCGATGCGGAAGGCGTCGGCCGAGGCCATCATCCGGCCGCGGGCGGTGAGCATTTTGCCCAGGGGCGCGGTCGGCCACAGGTGGGCGCCGAGGATGTGGTCGACACCGTCAAGCGCTCCGCCCGCGATCATGGCGAGCGAGCCGCCGGGCAGCACTTCCTCGCTGGGCTGGAAGAGCAGGCGGACGGCGCCGCTGAATTCGTCCCTGAGGGCGGCGAGGACCATGGCCGCCCCGAGGAGGGCGGCGGTGTGGCCGTCGTGGCCGCAGGCGTGGGCGACGCCGGCGACGGCGGAGGCGTACGGCTGGCCGCATTCGTCTTTAAGCGGCAGGGCGTCGATGTCGGCGCGGAGGGCGACGGTTTTGCCGCCGGTCGCGCCTTTTATGTCGGCGATGACGCCGGTGCCGGCGATCGGGACGGGCGCGAGGCCGAGAGCGGCGAGGGTCTCGATGATTTTCGCCTGGGTGGCGAATTCCTGGCCGCCCAGCTCGGGGTGGGCCCGGAAGTGACGGCGCAGGGCGACGACGGCGGGGTGGTGCTTGGCGGCGAGGGCGGCGATTGTCTTGTGCATGGCGGTTCTCCTTTTATGTGGCGCATAATCGCTATTAATACCATTTTCTGTGTTTCGTATTCTTTTCCTGCCGAAGCGGAGATGAGGGGATGAAAAACGGCCGGGGCGATGGCCGCCGGCCGTTTTGGACCAATCTCATTACGGTTGTTCGGTTAGTACGAGCCATTCGCCGTATTTGGCGTCGAGGGCTTCCTTGCAGGCGGCGTAGCGTTCGGCGGCCCGGCGGGAGGTTGCGGGGTCGCCATGGGTGGCGGGGTCGTTGAGCGCTGCTTCGCAGGCGGCGAGCTCGACTTCGAGGCCGGCGATTTCTTCTTCGAGCCTGCGGGCCGCTTTGGCGGCGTCGGAGGGACGCTTTTTCGGCGCAGGCGAGGAGGCGGCGGGTTTGGTGGCGGCCGCACGCTGTTTTTCGCCGGCGGCCTGGCGGGCGGCGAGCAGTTTCTGTTGGCGGTAGAAGCTGTAGTTGCCGAGGTATTCGGTGAGGCGGCCGTCGTCGAGCTCGACGACGCGGTCGGCGACCCGGTCGAGGAAGTAGCGGTCGTGGGAGACGGCGACAATTGTGCCGGGGAAGACGGCGAGGGCGGTTTCGACGGCTTCTTTGGCGGCGATGTCGAGGTGGTTGGTGGGTTCGTCGAGGAGGAGGACGTTGGCTCCGGAGAGCATGAGCTTGAGGAGGGCGAGGCGGGCTTTTTCGCCGCCGCTGAGGTCGCCGACCTGTTTGAAGACGTCGTCGCCGCAGAAGAGGAAGTGGCCGAGCAGACCGCGGGCCCTCTCCTCCCCCATGCCGAAGCCGTGGACGATTTCGTCGAGGAGGGTGCTGTGGCCGCTTAAAGTTTCGTGCTGCTGGGCGAAGTAGCCGATGTGGACGCGGCTGCCTTTCTTGACCCGGCCTTCGCGGGGGTCGAGTTCGCCGGTGAGCAGTTTGAGGAGGGTGGTTTTGCCGGCGCCGTTGGGGCCGACGAGGGCGACGGCCTCTCCCCTTCTGACGAGCAGCGACTGACGCGCGAAGACTGTCCTGTCGCCGTAGCCGGCGGTGACGTCGATGAGTTCGGCGACGCGGTCGGCGCATTCGGCCGGGGCGGGCAGGTCGAAGGCGAGCACTTTGTCCTGGCGCATGAGTTCGATGCGCTCCAGGCGGCTGAGCTGCGACTGGCGGCCGCGGGCCTGCTTGGATTTTATGCCTGCTTTGTAGCGGCGGATGTATTCCTCGGTTTTGGCGATCTGGCGCTGCTGTTTTTCGTAGGCGCTGAGGAGGGCGGCGTCGTTCATGGCTTTTTGTTCGAGGTAGCGGCTGTAGTTGCCGCTGTAGGCGACGAGCCGCTCGCTCTGGAGGTCGAAGATGCGGCTGACGGTGTTGTCGAGGAAGTAGCGGTCGTGGGAGATGATGAAGACGCTGCCGGCGTAGCCCTGGAGGAATTCCTCGAGCCATTCGACCATGGCGATGTCGAGGTGGTTGGTGGGTTCGTCGAGAAAGAGGAAGTCGGGTTTGCGGCACAGGGCTTTGGCGAGGTTGAGGCGGGTCTGCTGGCCGCCGGAGAGGGTGGCGACCGGGCGGGCCATGTCTTCGTCGGCGAAGCCGAGGCCGAAGGCGACGCGGCGGATGTCGCTGGCGTAGTGGTAGCCGCCGGCGCGCTCGAAGTATTCGATGTCGGCGGCGTAGGCTTTCATGAGGCGGGCGAGTTCGTTTTCGTCTTTTTCGGCCGCCATCCGCCGCTCCACGTCCTGGAAGCGCCGCTGGCATTCGAGGACGTCGGCGTAGGCGTCTTCGAGGTAGGCGTAGACGGTTTCGCGGCTGGCGACGGTCTGCTGCCGGACATAGCCGATTGTGGCGCCGGGGCTGAGGCGGACCTGGCCCTTGTCGAGGGGCTCCAGGCCGAGGAGGCAGCGCATGAGGGTGGTTTTGCCGGCGCCGTTGGCGCCGATGAGGCCGACTTTTTCGCCGCTTTGTATTTCGAAGCCGATGTTGTCGAAGATGGTGTCGATGCCGAACGATTTGCTCAGCTGGTCTGCGTATAGAGAGCCCATGTCGTTATACTCCGTTGGTCGAGGATTTGCGCCGGCGACGCGAAGGCCGCGCTGCTAAAATTATATACGATTGGCGGCGATCTGCAAAGCGGGCCGGGGCGGTTATCGCCTCACGCGCGCGGATTATCCCGGCCCGGCAGATGTTTGTACTTTTTGCGCTGTATATTGTTTGCTACTTTGGCCTGATTTTCGGGAAAATTATATTGATATATGTTTATATTTGTAAATTTTTCTGATATATTAAGAGCGTTGATTGATTTTCCCTGGCGCTTCGGGGCAATCCCCGCCGGCGCTGAGCAGAAGGAGGAACGTGATGTCTAGAACGGTGGGGACCACTGTGCGGGGAATACGGACCCCGATCGTGAAGAAGGGCGACGATGTCGTCGGCCTGGTTGTTGATTCCGTGCTGAAGGCGGCCGGGCAGGATAATTTCAAGCTCAGGGACAACGATGTGATCGGCGTGACCGAGTCGCTGGTGGCGCGCTCTCAGGGCAACTATGCTTCGGTGGCCGATATCGCCGCCGATATCAATTTGAAGTTCAAGGGCGATATCGCCGTTCTTTTCCCGATCCTGAGCCGCAACCGTTTTTCGCTGATTCTCAAGGGGGTGGCGATGAGCGGCAAGAAGATCCACCTTTATCTGAGCTACCCGGGCGACGAGGTGGGCAACCACCTTATCGACGTGGACAGGATGGATGAGCTGGGGATCGATCCGTATTTGGATACGCTTTCCGAGGCGAAGTACCGGCAGTTGTTCGGCACCCATGTCCCCCACCCTTTCACCGGCATCGATTATGTCAGTCTTTATAAGAGCCTGGCGCCCGAGGGGCGGATCGCGGTCCATCTGACCAATCAGCCCAAGGCGGCGCTCGAATATACGAAGGAGGTGCTGGTGGCGAGCATCCACGACCGGCACCGCATCAAGGGCATCTTGAGGAAGGCCGGGGCCGAGACGGTGTACGGCCTGGACGATATCCTGAACAAGTCGATGGCCGGCAGCGGCTATCACCCCGATTTCGGGCTGCTGGGCTCGAATAAGGCTTCGGATGATACGGTGAAGCTGTTCCCGCGCGACTGCCAGGCGGTGGTCGCCGCTATCCAGGCGAAACTGCGCCAGGCGACCGGCCGCCATATCGAGGTGATGGTGTACGGGGACGGCGCGTTCAAGGACCCGCAGGGCAAGATCTGGGAGCTGGCCGATCCGGTGGTGTCGCCCGGCTATACCGCCGGCTTGAGCGGGATGCCGAACGAGCTGAAGATCAAGTTCATCGCCGACACCGAGCTGCGCGGCCTGGGAACGGACGAGGCGACGGCGGCGATGAAGGAGAAGATCAAGGCCAAGGATTCGGATCTGCTGGGCAAGGACGCTTCGCTGGGGACGACGCCGCGACAGCTGACCGACCTTTTGGGCAGTCTGTGCGATCTGACGAGCGGCAGCGGCGACAAGGGGACGCCGGTGGTGCTGATCCAGGGGTATTTCGATAATTTCGCGAGCGAATAAGGCACATAAAACCGGCCTGGTACCTAGCGGTACCAGGCCGGTCAGCTTGTAGACAACGTCAGACTGGCGAGAAAGGTCCAGATGCAAGGCGCACCGGAAGAGCGCGCCGCGCCGCGTACTTGGGGGCGTACGCAAGCAAACGCTCTGAGGAGCAACGCCGCAGATGGGCCTTTATCGACAGTGTGACCGGGAGACTATTCTTTGCTGACTCTGTTGAGCCAGTGCTTGCCGACGGGGTGGATGGCGAAGCCTTTGATGTTGGCGCGGGTGGCGCCGAGGACTACGCCGTGGCTGATGTAGACCCAGGGGGCGTCGGCCATGATGATGTTCTGGGCTTTGGCGTAGATTTCGGCCCGCTTGGCGACGTCCATGGTGGCGCGGCCTTCGGCGAGGAGTTTGTCGTATTCGGGGTTGGCGTAGCGGGCGGCGTTGAGGCTGGATTTGATCTGGCCGCTGTCGAGGAGCATGAGGAAGTTGTCGGCGTCGCCGTTGTCGCCGGTCCAGCCGTAGAAGAAGGCGTCGCCTTCGCCCTGCTTGAGAACCTGGCGGTATTCGGTCCAGGCGTAGGATTTGATGTTCATTTTGACGCCGATTTTGGCGAGTTCGGCCTGGATGGCGGCGGCGAGTTTTTCACCGTTCACCGGGTTGTAGGGACGGGGGTTGGAGTAGGTGATGGCGTTGAATTCGAAGTTGGCCATGCCTTTGGCGGCGAGGATTTTCTTGGCTTCTTCGGGGTTGTAGCCGTAGGGCTTGGCGTCCTTGGAGTAGCCGGGGATGAAGTCGGGCAGCATGGTGTTGGGGAGCTTGGCCAGACCGAGGTAGAGGTAGTCTACGAGGTTCTGGCGGTTGATGGCCATGCTGATGGCTTTGCGGACTTCGGGATCTTTGAAGGGGCCTTTGTCGCAGTAGAAGCCCATGTAGTTGATGTTCATGCCGGGTTGTTTGATGACGTTGAGGCCGGCGCTTTCGAGTTTTTTGACGTCGTTGGTGTCGACGCCGTCCATGATGTCGGTGGCGCCGCTGATCAGGTCGGAGGCGCGGACGGAGTTTTCTTTGGTGAATTTGTAGACGGCTTTTTTGACTTTGGCTTTGTCGCCCCAGTAGTCGTCAAAGGCCGCCAGTTCTACGAACTGGCCTTTCTCCCATTTGACGAATTTGTACGGGCCGGTGCCGACCGGGTTTTCGTTGAGGATGCCGTTGTACTTTTTGACGGCGGTCGGGCTGACGATGAAGGCGGCGTGGCTCATGGCCTGGTTGGCCAGGAAGGCGGCCAGCGGTTTGTCGAGGATGAATTTGACGGTGTATTCGTCGACTACCTGGATGGATTTCACGCCTTCGTAGACGAATTTGGCGTAGGGCATGTCGTTTTTGCGGTTGGGTTCGAGCTGACGGTCGACGCTGAATTTGACGGCTTCGGCGTTGAAGGGGGTGCCGTCGTGGAATTTTACGCCTTTGCGGAGTTTGAAGGTCCATTCCTTGCCGTCCGCGCTGACGCTCCATTCGGTGGCCAGGGCGGGTTCGACCTCGGTTTTGCCGGGCTTGTAACGTACGAGGCCTTCGTAGATCTGGAAGGTGATCTTGGAGGATTCGCTGTCGTCGGTGTAAGCGGGGTCAAGGGCGCGCGGGTCGGAGCCCTGTGCGAAGATCAGCGTGTTTTTCGCCGCGTCTTCTTTTTTGGCCCCGCCGCCGCAGCCGCCGAGCAGGATGCTGCTTGCGAAGACGAGGATGAGGAGCAGTGCCCATGGTTTTTTCGCCATTAGTGTTTTTCCCTCCCGTTGAGTAATAAGGTACAATTATCCGGACTAACAGTAAATCCCTGCTCAGCCGGGAAATTGTTTTTGCGGTTTTTTGTCTTCGCGTGAAATATTGTTTACGCCGGTTGTTTCGCGGGCAGGATTTGCCGCTTCACTGGCTAATTATCTTTTGGTTGGTTATTGGACGATAATCTTGCGGAGGGAGTCGGATATGGGCAAATATATCTTTCGGCGGCTGCTGCTGCTGATTCCGGTGCTGTTCGGCGTATCGCTGGCGACGTTCGTGGTAATGCATTCTTTCACAACCGATCCCGCGACGATCATTCTCGGCGAGCACGCCACGACGGAGCGCGTGGAGGCGCTCCGCGAGGAGCTGGGGCTGAACAAGCCGATTTACGTGCAGTTTTACGATTATATGAAGAATACGGTCCGCGGCGACCTGGGCAAGTCGGTGATTACGAAGACGTCGATTTCGGCCGAGCTGATGAAGCGCTTCCCGGCGACGGTGGAGCTGGCGGTGTCGGCGGTGTGCATCGCCGCGGTGCTGGGCCTTGTGCTGGGGGTCATTTCGGCTGTGAGGCAGAATTCGGCGTGGGACTACGGGGCGATGACGGTCGCGCTGCTGGGGGTGAGTATGCCGATTTTCTGGCTGGGGCTGATGATGATTATCCTTTTCTCGGTGACGCTGGGCTGGCTGCCGGCGTCCGGCCGGATTTCGATCGGCCTGACGCCCGACGATGTGACCGGCCTGTATCTGCTTGATTCGCTTTTGACCGGCAATATGGAGTCTTTCTGGGACGCTTTCCGCCATCTTATTATGCCGGCGATTGCCCTCGGCTCGTATTCGACGGCGATCATCGCCAGGATGACGCGGGCGACGATGCTGGAGACCATCCGCCAGGATTATATCCGCACCGCCCGCGCGAAGGGCCTGCGGGAGGGCGTGGTGATCGTGAAGCATGCCCTCAGGAACGCGCTCATCCCGATTGTGACGGTCATCGGCCTCCAGATGGGGGCGCTGCTGGGCGGCGCGGTGCTGACGGAGACGGTGTTTTCCTGGCCGGGGATCGGTTCGTATGTGATCGAGGGGATCATGGTGTCCGATTACCCCCGTGTGCAGGGGGCGGTGCTGCTGGTGGGAACGATTTTCGTGCTGGTCAATCTCGCGGTCGATGTGCTGTATTGCTATCTCGACCCGCGGATCCAGCATTCTTAGGGGGGTGAGGAGATATGACAGACAATAGCGCAGCTTTAGCGGCAGAGACGACGACGGCCCACAGCCCCCTGCGGGAGTTTGTGACCCGCTTTTACGGTTCGAGCTCGGCGATGATCGGCCTGTGCATGCTGGTGGTCCTGGTGCTGTGCGCGGTGTTCGCGCCGACGCTGGCGCCGTACGACCCGAACAGCAGCAATCTGCCGAACGCGCTGAAACCGCCCGGCGCCGGGCATTTGCTGGGGACGGACGAGCTGGGGCGGGATATCCTGTCGCGCCTGTTATACGGGGCGCGCATCTCGCTGCTGGTGGGCGTGGAGGCGGTGGCGCTGGCGCTGGTGTGCGGCGTCATTCTCGGCTCGGTGGCCGGTTTCTACGGCCGCAAGATCGATACGGCGATCATGAGTGTGATGGATATTATGCTGTCGTTCCCCAGCATCCTGCTGGCGATCGCTTTTATGACGGTGCTGGGCCGCGGCCTGGATAAGGCGGTAATCGCGATCGGTATTGTTTCGATCCCCCATTACGCGCGGATCGTGCGCGGCAGCGTGCTGTCGGTGAAGGAGAATGTGTATGTGATGGCCGCCCGCTCGATCGGCAACGGCGACGGCCGCCTGATTTTCGTCCATATTCTGCCGAATGTGCTGGCGCCGATAATCGTCCGGGCGACGATCGGGGTGTCGGTGGCGATCCTGGAGGCGGCGGCGCTCGGCTTCCTCGGCCTGGGGGTGGAACCGCCGACCGCGGAGTGGGGCACGATGCTGGGCTCGGGCCGGCAGACGATTTTCAACGCGCCCCATATCGTCACTTTTCCGGGGGTGGCGATCACGATTACGGTTATGGCCTTCAATCTTTTGGGCGACGGGCTCCGGGACGTGCTCGACCCGCGGCTGAAGTAGGGGGCGAATTATTTTGAACGATAACGTATTGCTGACGATAGAGAATCTCGAGACCCATTTCCATGTGGGCAAACGGGTGGTTAAGGCGGTCGACGGCGTGAGCTTCGCGGTGAAGGCCGGGGAGACGCTGGCGCTGGTGGGCGAGTCGGGCTGCGGCAAGAGTGTGACGGCGATGTCGATCCTGCGGCTGGTGCCCGAGCCTCCCGCCCGCATCCGCGGCCGCATTGTGTTCGACGGCCGCGACCTCTTGGCGATGACGCCGGCCGAGATGCGCGCTGTGCGCGGCAAGGAAGTTTCGATGATTTTCCAGGAGCCGATGACGTCGCTGAACCCCGCGTATACGGTGGGCGACCAGATCGCCGAGGCGGTGCAGGCGCACGGCAAGGTGGCGAAGAAGCAAGCCTGGGCCCGGGCGGTGGAGATGCTGGGGCTGGTGGGGATTCCGTCGCCTGCGCAGCGCGCGACCGAGTACCCCCACCAGATGAGCGGCGGGATGCGCCAGCGGGTGATGATCGCGATGGCGCTGGCCTGCAACCCGAAGCTGCTGCTGGCCGACGAGCCGACGACGGCGCTGGATGTGACCATCCAGGCGCAGATTCTCGATCTTATCCGCAAGCTGGTGCGGGAGCTGAATACGTCGCTGATTCTGATAACCCACGATCTGGGGGTTGTGGCCGAGATGGCGCAGCGCATGGCGGTGATGTACGCCGGGCGGATCGTGGAACTGGGCACAGTGGAGGAAGTGTTCGCAGCGCCGCGCCATCCCTATACGCAGGGGCTGATGGATTCCATCCCCAGCCTGGACGGACAGCGCAAACAGCAGCTGCACGCGATCGAGGGCGTGGTGCCCGATCTTGCCCAATTGCCGCCGGGCTGCACGTTCGCCGGCCGCTGCGAGCACGCGCGGGATCTGTGCCGGGCCGAGCGCCCGCCGCTGACCGCGCTGCCGGGCGGACGGCTGGCGGCCTGCCATTATCCGTTGGGAGGGATGCCGCTATGAGCGACCGGGATAACGGCACGCTGTTGTCGGTGCGCGGTCTGTGCAAGTATTTCCCGATAAGGGGCGGGCTGCTCGGCCGGCCGGTGGGCCAGGTGCGGGCGGTGGACGGGGTGTCTTTCGATGTGCGCCGCGGCGAGACGCTCGGCCTGGTGGGCGAGTCGGGCTGCGGCAAGTCGACGACCGGCCTGGCGGTGCTGCGGCTGATCGAGCCGACGGCCGGCGAGGTGCTGTTTGAGGGGCGGGACGTGACGGCGTTCTCGAAGCAGGAGCTGCGGCAGTTCCGCCGCCACGCGCAGATCGTTTTCCAGGATCCGTACGCTTCGCTGAACCCGCGCATGTCGGTGGGCGATATCATCGCCGAGCCGATGATGCTGCACGATATCGCGAGCGGCGCCGAGCGGACGAAGCGGGTGGAGAAGCTGCTGCGGGTGGTGGGGCTGGGTCCCCAGCACGCGCGGCGCTACCCGCACGAGTTTTCGGGGGGGCAGCGCCAGCGCATCGGTATCGCCCGCGCCCTGGCGGTGGAGCCGAAGCTGGTGGTGTGCGACGAGCCGGTGTCGGCGCTGGATGTGTCGATCCAGTCGCAGATTCTCAATCTGTTGGTCGAGCTGCAGCGGGAGCTGGGGCTGACGTATCTGTTCATCGCCCACGGCCTGAACGTTATCAAGCACATTTCCGACCGCGTCGGGGTGATGTATCTGGGCAAGATCGTGGAGATGGCGGACGGCAACGAGCTGATAGAGCGGCCGCTCCACCCTTATACGAAGACGCTGCTGTCGGCCATTCCGGTGCCGAAGCCGAACGCCAAGAAGGCGCGCATTATCCTGGAGGGCGATGTGCCGAGCCCGGCGAATCCGCCGTCCGGCTGCCGCTTCCACACGCGCTGCCCGGAGAGGCTGCCGGTGTGCAGCGTTGAGGAGCCGGTTTTCCGGCAGATAGGCGACCGCTGGGTGGCCTGCCACCGGGTGGAAGGATAACGCTGGAGATTATGAAACCCCCGCCAAACGGCGGGGGTTTTTGCGTTATTTGATCTTGGTTTTGAGGATTTCGACGGCTTTGTCGAGCTGCGGGTCTTTGCCGCTGGTGTCTTTGTCGGACGGGGGCTCGATCCTGACGTCGGGCTCGATGCCGATGCCGTTGATGGAGCGGTCTTTGGGGGTGTAGTATTTGGCGATGGTGAGTTTGACGGCGGTGCTGTCGCCGAGGCCCATGACGGTCTGGACGGAGCCTTTGCCGAAGGTTTTGACGCCGACGAGGGTGCCTGAGCCGGTGTCCTGGACGGCGCCGGCGACGATTTCGGAGGCGCTGGCGCTGCCGCCGTTGACGAGGACGACGAGCGGGTATTTGACGGCGGGAAGCTGGGAGGAGTGGGTGTCACGCTTGCCGCTGCGCTCGACGACGGAGACGACGGGGCCTTTGGGGACGAGTTTGCCGGCGACTTTGACGCTTTCGCCGAGGAGGCCGCCGGGGTTGTCTCTGAGGTCGAGGACGATGGCTTTCATGCCTTCCTGCTCTAGTTCCTGGTATTTGCGGGCGAAGTCGGCGCCGGTCTGTTCGTTGAACATCGACAGGCGTATGTAGGCTATTTTGCCTTCAAGCATTTTGCCGGTGACGGTTTTGAGCTGGATGTTGGAACGGGTAAGGGCGTAGTCTTTTGTGTCCTGTCCGCGGCGGATGGTGAGGGTGACTTTGGTGCCTTCGGGTCCGCGGATTTTGCCGACCGCTTCGTCGAGGGCGAGGTCTTTGGTGTCGTTGCCGTCGATTTTGATTATCTGGTCGCCGCTTTTGATGCCGGCTTTCTCGCCGGGGGTGCCTTCGATGGGGGATACGACGGTGAGGATCTTGTCCTTGACGCCGATGACGATGCCGACGCCGCTGAAGGAGCCTTCGGTTTCGATGAGGAATTCGCGGTACATGCGTTTGTCGAGGTAGACGGAGTGGGGGTCGCCGAGGGCGCCGACAGCGCCTTTGATGGCGCCGTTCATGAGCGTCTCGACGGAAACGTCTTCGACGTAGCGGGCTTTGACCTGCTGGATGACCCGGAAGAGTTTGACGGCGCCGAGGGCGTCGCCGGTCCAGGACTGGAGCAGGTAGTAGAAGCCCCCCGCGGTCAGCGTGAAGGTGGCCGCGACGAGGACGACGGCTCCCATGAGCAAGCGCCGGTTGAACAATATTTACACCTCGATTCGGGTTTTGCCGGGCTCTGGGGCGGTGCGCCATTTACGACGCAAGCGCTCGGCCGCGCACCCTGAGGGGTACGGCGGCAAGCGCCCGCGTGACGTGTGCGCCGCAGATGGACTTTTTAAAGCAATCTCCCGTTAACTATATGTAGAATCTCTCCCGTCTATTCACCCTTAGGGCAAATATCCGAGCGGGTTGACGGGCGAGCCGTTCTGGCGGACTTCGAAGTGGAGATGGGGGCCGGTGGAGTAGCCGGTGGAGCCGATGCGGGCTACGACCTGGCCTTTGTAGACGCGCTGGCCTTCGCCGACCAAGAGTTCGGAGGAGTGGGCGTAGAGGGTGGAGATGCCGGCGCCGTGGTCGACGATGACGGCTTTGCCGTAGCCGCCCATCCAGTCGGCGTAGATGACGACGCCGCCGTCGGCCGCGCGGATTGGTTCGCCGTAGTCGGCGCCGATGTCGATGCCGCTGTGGTAGCGCTGGGTGCCGAAGATGGGATGGGTGCGCCAGCCGTAGGGGGAGGTGATGGGGCCGGACGCCGGCCAGATGAGGACGCCGGTGGCGCCGGTGGCGTCGCGGTTGCCGGACTGGATGTTGCGGATCATTTGCTCGATGCGGCGCGAGGTGTCCTGAAGCTCCTGGTAGGCCCGCTCGGCGGTGTCGCGCTCGTAGACGGCAGAGTTCAAGACTTGCTCGCGTTCGTTGCGGCGGCTTTCGATGACGTTTTTCTTGGCTGCGGCCACTTTTTCGAGCTCGAGGATGGCGAGGCGGTCGCGTTCGAGTTCGGCTTTTTTCTGGGTGACGAGTTCGCGCTCGAGTTTCACTTTGGTGATGAGGGTGGCGTCCTGGGCGAGGACGCGCTTGAGGAGGTCGGCGCGGGTGGTGAAGTCGCCGAAGTCGGTGGCGCCGAGGAGGACGTCGAGGTAGCTTACCTGGCCGTTCTCGTAGATGTCGCGGATGCGTTTGTTGAGTATTCTGGTGCGCTCGGCAAGGCTTTTTTCGGCCTTGGCGAGGATATCTTTATTGAGGGCGATCTGCTGCTCGGTGTAGGCCCGCCGTGACTGGATGGCGTTGTAGTCGCCGAGGGCGCCGTCAAGGTCGGTCTGGATGAGCCGGAGCTGTTCGGAGACACTGGTGACCTTTTGCTGGGCCTGGGCGGCTTTTTGCTGATGCTGCTGCATCTGCTGCTGGATGTCCTGCAGTTGTCGCTGGTGGTCTTCGATTTCGTTGGCAAGGGCGGGCAACGCGGCGGCCGCTGTTAGCAGCAGGGCCAGTGCCATTGCTGTGATGCGCCTTTTTTCCATCGAATACCTCCTTTATCCTTTTATACTTTCATGAAGCGTTTGAGGGATATGGTGCTGCCGAGGGCGCCGATGACGGTGCCGGCGACGATCAGCAGGATGCTGACGTAGGTGAGGAAGGGGTATTTGGGGACGAGGGGCAGGAAGACGAGTTTCTGGTAGATCTGCCCGGTGAGGAGGGTGTAGGCTTCGATGAGCAGGAAGACGGCGATGACGGCGCCGCTGAAGCCGAGGATCATGCCTTCGATGAGGAAGGGCCAGCGGATGAAGGAGTCGGTGGCGCCGACGTATTTCATGATGCCGATTTCCTTGCGGCGGGCGAAGACGGTGATGCGGATGGTGTTGGAGATTATGAAGAGGGCGGCCAAAGCCAGGAAGACGATGAGGGCAAGGCCGATGATGCGGACCATTTTGGTGAGGGTGAAGAGCTGTTCGATGATTTCCTGGCCGAAGCGGGCGTTTTCGACGCCTTTGAGCTGGGCGACGGCCTGGGCGACGGGTTTGACTCTCTCGGGCTTGTCCACTTTGACTTCGAAGGCGTTGGGCAGGGGGTTGGTGTCGCCGAGGACGGCGAGGAGGCCCTGCTGTTCGCCGAGGCGCTGTTTGAAGCGGGTCAGGGCCTGGTCTTTGTCGACGAAGGTGACCTGGACGACGCCGGGGAGTTTGGTGATGCGGGTGCCGACTTCGCGGATTTCCTGGTCTTTGAGGGTGTCCTGCAGGTAGACGGAGATCTGGACCTGGGATTCGAGGGTGGAGGCCATGTGGTTGAGGTTGAGGACCATGATGAGGAACATGCCGAGGATGAGGAGGGACAGGGCTACGGTGCTGACGGAGGCGATGCTCATGAGGCCGTTGTGGCGAAGCGATGAGAAGGCTTCGCGGATGAAGTATTCGACGGTCCTAACTTTCATAGCCGTATTGCCCACCTTCCTGATCACGGGCGATGCGGCCCTGCTCGATGGCGATGACGCGTCTTTTCATGCCGTCGACGACCATTTTATCATGGGTGGCCATGACCATGGTGGTGCCGGCTTTGTTGATGCGTTCGAAGATTTTCATGATTTCCCACGAGGTGTCGGGGTCGAGGTTGCCGGTGGGCTCGTCGGCGATGACGACGGTGGGGTTGTTGACGATGGCGCGGGCGATGGCGACGCGTTGCTGTTCGCCGCCGGAGAGGTGCCCGGGGTAGTTGCGGGCTTTGTGGCGGAGGCCGACGAGGTCGAGAACGTGGTAGACCCGCTTTTGGATTTCGCGCCGCGGCGATTCGATGACTTCCATGGCGAAGGCGACGTTTTCGTAGACGGTTTTGTTGGGGAGCAGCCGGAAGTCCTGGAAGACTATGCCGAGGCCGCGCCTGAGGTAGGGGACTTCGGCCGCCTCGAGTTCGGCGACGTTGCGGCCGTTGACGTAGAGTTCGCCGCTGGTGGGCAGCTCTTCGCGGAAGAGAAGTTTTATGAAGGTGGATTTGCCGGCGCCGCTGGGGCCGACAATGAATACGAAGTCGCCTTTATCGATGTCGACAGTGATGTCGGAGAGGGCAACAGAACCGTTGCTGTAAATCTTCGAGACTCCAGCCATATGAATCACGGATACCATTCCCCCTTTGCGTGAGTCGTGCTGCAGCTAATGCTTGGACTATTAAGTCATGTCCATCCAACTTATTATTTTTCGACTTTTTTAGCGAAAAACCTTCTTTCTTGCGCAAAATTGTCCGATTGGTCGATTTTTGTCGGGAGGGCGAGAGGAGAGTCGTTCCCCCGAAATGCGCCACGGCCGTTCAGAAGCCCCCGGATGCTAGGCGGCTCCGCGGACGCACAGCGACGACGGCCCCGGACGGGCCTAGTGCCGGACGCGCCATGGATGACGTAAGCGTCCGGCCGCGTACTCGGACGTAAGCTAGCAAGCGCCCGCAGGAACAAGAGCGCCCCTCTTAGCGCTTTAGCAGTTAGAGGGGCGGCCTGCCCTTCACGGGTGCAACGCCGATGGGGGCTTATCAACGGCCGCTAAATAATCAGCGTAGCAATTCTACGAGGTATACGGTGGCTACACCCAGCACGGCTAATAATCCGAAGTACCAGAGGGCGACCTTGATCCGCTGGCCAAGGCCGAGGTGGTAGTAACGGGTGCCGGGGTCCGCCCCCTCCCCTCTCCACAGTTGGGCGAGGGAGAAGGCAAAGATGAAGAGGATGAAGAGGTTGTGGGTGTAAAAAAACAGCGCCCCGGCGGCGAGGCTGCCGAGCCACCACATGCGGGGCGAGATGGCGGCGGCGATTTTGCCGCCGTCGAGGGGGGCGCAGGGGATGAGGTTGAAGAGGTTGAGGAGGCAGGCGGTGTAGGCGAGGACGAGCATTAGGGCGCTGTCGGTCCAGAGGTAGAAGACGAGACAGACGAGGGCGCTGAGGGTGCCGGCGGCGGGGCCGCCGACGGCGATGTTTGCTTCCATTTTGGCGTTGGTGGGGGGCTGGCGCAGCCTGATGACGGCGCCGAGGAAGGGGACGAATACGGGGGTGGACGAGCGCAGGCCGACGACGCGGGCGGCGGCAAGGTGGCCGAGTTCGTGGGCGAGGAGGAGGACGGTGAAGCCGACGGCGAATTTCCAGCCGAAGGCGAGGGCGTAGACGGCCAGGGAGATGAGCATGGTGGCGGCCATGGCGGCGGCTTCGCCAAGGTTAAGGGCGGCGGCGGCCATGACGAGGCAGATGCCGATCCGGCGGAGGATGCTGTTGCCGAGGTGGACGACTTTCCAGAGGGCCATGGCGGTACCTCCCGCGGTCGTTTCGCAACCCGTGCTATTTTGATTAGCCGCTGTCGCTGATAAATGCCCAGATGCAAGGCGCACCGGAGGCTGACACCGGAAGCGTACACGAACGTACGCTGAGGATGGCAGACGAGGAGCAACGCCGCAGATGGGCGTTTAGCGGCGACAGCAATGAAAAAAGGGTCCGCTTATTTATATGAAATAAGCGGACCCTTTTATAAGTTGTATTATTTTTTGCGTTCGACGACTCTCTTCGCGGCGCGTACAATGTCGGCGGCGGTGAGGTTGTATTTGGCGAGGAGGGCGTCGGGGGTGCCGGATTCGCCGAAGGTGTCGAGGATGCCGACCCGTTCCATGGGGACGGGGGCGTTTTCGCCGAGGACTTCGGCGACGGCGCTGCCGAGGCCGCCGATGACGGTGTGCTCTTCGCAGGTGACGACGGCGCCGGTGTCGCGGGCGGCTTTGATGATGGCGGCGCTGTCGATGGGTTTGATGGTGGGCATGTTGAGGACGCGGGCGCTGAGGCCGGCCTGGGTTAGTTCGTCGGCGGCCCGGCGCGCCGGGGCGACCATGACGCCGCAGGCGATGATGGTGAGGTCGGCGCCTTCGGCGAGGAGGGCGGCTTTGCCGGGGGCGAAGGTATAGCTTTCGCCGAAGACGTCGGGGACGGCCATGCGGCCGAGGCGAATGTAGACGGGGCCTTTGTATTCGGCCGCCCAGGCGACGGCCTGGTGGGTTTCGGTGGCGTCGGCGGGGACGATGACGGTCATGCCGGGGATGGCCCGCATGAGGCCGATGTCTTCGATGGCCTGGTGAGTGGCGCCGTCTTCGCCGACGGTGAGGCCGGCGTGGGTGGCGCAGATTTTGACGTTGAGGTGGGGGTAGCCGACGGAGTTGCGGACCTGCTCGTAGGCCCGGCCGGTGGCGAACATGGCGAAGGTGGAGACGAAGGGGATTTTGCCGGCGGCGGCGAGGCCGGCGGCGGTGCCGATGAGGTTCTGTTCGGCGATGCCGACGTTGAAGAACCGGTCGGGGTAGGCTTTGGCGAAGACGTTGGTTTTGGTGGATTTGGAGAGGTCGGCGTCAAGGACGATGATATCCTTGTAGCGCCCGCCGAGCTCGCGGAGGGCTTCACCGTAGGCTTCTCTAGTTGCTTTACCCATATATGTATGACACCTCTTTCAGCGGGACTGTCGTTCTTATTTGAATTGCCGGTCTGGTCGTAAAATGCTCAGATGCAAGGCGCACCGGAGGTTGACACCGGAAGCGTACACGAACGTACGCTGAGGATGGCAACCGAGGAGCAACGCCGCAGATGGGCGTTTTACGGCCTGACCCCTATTGGCAAAGTTCTGCCAAGAACTTTGCACACTCGTCAGTCGTGGGGGCTTTACCATGCCAATCGGCGACACCTTCCATGCTGCACACGCCTTTGCCTTTGACGGTTTTGGCAACGATCATGGTGGGCTTGCCTTTGATGGTTTTGGCGGTTTCGACGGCATTATAGATGGCGCTGTAGTCGTGGCCGTCGATTTCGAGGACGTGCCAGCCGAAGGCTCGCCATTTTTCGGGGATGGGCAGGGGCGACATTACTTCGCTGACCGGGCCGTCGATCTGGAGGCCGTTGTAGTCGACGAAGGCGGTGAGGTTGTCGAGTTTGTAGTGGGCGGCGAACATGGCGGCTTCCCAGATCTGGCCTTCTTCGAGTTCGCCGTCGCCGAGGAGGGCGTATACGCGCCAGTCTTTGCCGTCGACGCGGCCGGCGAGGGCCATGCCGTTGGCGGCGCTGAGGCCCTGGCCGAGCGAGCCGGTGGACATGTCGACGCCGGGGACGCCTTTCATGTCGGGGTGGCCCTGGAGGCGGCTGTCGACCTGCCGGAGGGTGGTGAGTTCGCTGTGGGGGAGGAAGCCGCGCTCGGCCAGCGTCGCGTAGAGGACGGGGGCGGCGTGGCCTTTGCTGAGGACGAAGCGGTCGCGCTCCGGGTCGGCCGGGGTGTGAGGGTCGACGCGCATGACGGCGAAGTAGAGGGTGACGAGGATGTCGGCCGCGGATAGCGAGCCGCCGGGGTGGCCGGATTTGGCGGCGGTGACCATTTCGAGGATGTTTTTGCGCACTGCTGTGGCCCGGCTGGCCAGTTCGGCGGTCTTTTCGGTGGTGAGCTGCGTGGACATAGGTACCTCCTTCTGGAACGATACTTAAACCATCTTAAACTATGTAAATGCATTTGTAGTTTTTAGCTTTATCTAGCCGGCTATGTTTCCGGCTGGGAGCGGCCACACGCTGCGTCGGCGGTCTTACTAGGCTCGTCGCCGACGGCTGACCGTACGCCGCTAACTGTCTCCTGACAGATAGCGGCTCGCTCGCCGTCCTTGGCTCGCGCCGGTCGCCGTTACCGGCTCTCTCGCCAAGTAGCGGCCGCCTTACTCGCTAACGTGTCCGCCCCCAGCCGGAAACCGCCGGTCGACTGGGTTTATCGTTCTTCTTTGAAATGACGGAAGTTATTCAAAATGCCCAGATGCAAGGCGCACCGGAGGAGCGAGCCGCGCCGCGTACTCGGATGTACGCAAGCAATCGCTCCGAGGAGCAACGCCGCAGATGGGCGTTTAAACGGCCTCCCCCTATAACTCGCGACGAGTAAAGCCTTCGCCCATTACTTCGTGGGCGTCCGCTACAATGACAAACGCGGCCGGATCGACGCTGGTGATTAGTTCTTTGAGACGGACGACTTCGCTGGCGGTGACGACGCAGAAGAGGACGTCGCGCGCCTGGCGGGTGTAGCCGCCTTTGCCCTGGAGGAAGGTGACGCCGCGGTCCATTTCGGCCATTATTTTGTCGGCGACGGTTTCGGCGGCGGCGCTGACGATGAGGAAGGCCTTGGCGGTGCTGGGGCCTTCCTGGACTAGGTCGATGATGTGGCTGGTGAGCCA